>CAYFQS010000256.1:0-5765 GCA_964345245.1 uncultured Planctomycetaceae bacterium
ACGACGGCGACACGCCCGACTTGCTGAAGTTCAGCCGCACGCCCGGAGCGATCTTCATCCTGCGAAAGAATCGGAAGCCGATGGATGCCTCCCTACATATCGATGCCGTCGGAAGCTATGTCGCCCCCTCCGTCGCCCCAAGACGCCAAAGAAAACGTCTACTCACAATCATTGTACGACCATCCGGAATCCGAGTTCCTTGGCCATCGCCTTGTTCTGGTTCATGATCCGGTTCCGCATCGCCCGAGCCCCTCGTAACGTCAGCGCGTTAAGCTGCATGGCGCCGAACACGACCAGTTCAAACGCAGTGGAGTCGAGCCAATAGACCGCCTCCCTGAATCCACAGACAGCCAGGGCTCCCGTATTCCGCAGAAATCGGTTGATGCGATTGCCGTTGACGTCGATTGTCGAGCACGAGCCGAAATGGATGATCCGCCGGGAGCAAGCTCCCTCAAGCTGGTCTTCAAGCTCGTCGAGCGACACGGTGTTTTCCCCCTTGCGACGGTCACCCGTATAGATGACGCCCGGATCACCGTGAAATGCGAGGTATAGGATCGGGTACTTTGAAGCCCCTTTCTGGCACCACTTACTTAGATAGTGATCAAACTCTGCGCGTGTCGCGACGTCACGATGGACATACGGAATGTAGTACGGGTCCCACTGGTGCAGCACCTCGAGCGCCGGCTCTACGGACGCCTGACGCGCGATCTTGCCCCACCAGTCACCTTCAAGGCAGAAGATGCCTTTGGGTTTGACCTTCTGCCGTCGCTGCCGCTTCCCTCGTCCGCCACGAATACGTTCGTTCATCAGGTAAGCTCCAAAAGCACGAACTGGATTGTCTTCGCCGGGCCAGTCTGGCCAAGCCCGCCGTCGTCACGTGATCCAACCGCCTTGGAGCAGAGAAACCCCGCATCGGCCAGACTCCCCGATAAGTTATGTGGAGTGCTGCAAGGCATTCTCTGTCCCGGTTCCGTCACAGAGTAAATTCCCGGCTATCGATACGGCCCGGCTCACTGTCAGTGAGCACCCCACAAAGATGCTCGTACCGGGAATCCAAGTACACGTCGGAGTTTACGATTCCGGCTCCGATCCAGGATCAGCCAAAGCGAGCAACTCGTGAGGCGTGCGTTCAACGCCGATCCCGTGTTCGACCAGCAGGCCGACGAGGGTCGGCCCATCCATCAGGCCGATGGGGACAGCGTCGGTCCGCTGGGCCTCGTCGAGTGCGCCCTTCGCGAACCGGCAGGTGGTGATGATCAGGCCCTGCTCGTGAGCGCCGAGCGAGCCACGCACCTCGCGAATGGTGGGCGTCTGCACGTTGTGCTGCCACCGCTTGACCTGGACGGCCATCCTTGTGCGAATGACCTCGCCGACAACCAGTGTGCCGCGCACGTCGATGCCGCCGTCGCCGTGGCGGTTGGTGACTTCAATTTCTTCGAATCCGATCTCGCCGAGCAGTTGGCCGACGAGCTCCTCGAAGTCGCCGGGGTCCATCTCACGGAGGCGCTTGTGCAGGGCGGATCGGACTTTCTTGTTGTGGGTTTCGATCTCACCGGCCAGGCCGCCGGACATCCATGCCGTCAGGCCGATCATCCCCCGGCCGTGCATGTGAAAGCGGGGCTTCTCCCCCCGATTGCGCTTGCGCTGGGTTTCCTGCAGAAGGGACGAGTACATCGACGCCGCCGGCGTGCGGCCGGAGGTGGCGATCAGGCCAAGCTTCTGTGCTTTCTCTGTGATTTCGCGGTAATGCATCGGCTGCCGATCGCCGTACTTCTTGAGCACCCGCTCGGCGGCGTCGGTGAAGGAGACGGTCGTGCGCTTCCGCTGTGAAGAGTTGCCGTTCGGAAGGAGAACTGGCTTGTCGTCGTTGAGCTCGAATCGCCCGGCACCGACGCGCCTGAATCGTGACTTTTCGCCGTGCCTCTTGATGTCGACCGCCAACTGAGCATTGACCGTGGCTTCGGGCGTCTTGCTGTTGGTGATCAGGTAGGCCCCGTCGAGGGCGCGGCGAGTAATCTCGCGGTAATGAAGGGGTTCGCCCGCTTCTTTAAGTACGCGATATGCCGCATCCTGCGCTTGACTCATGAGATTACCTCTCGCGTTGGCGACATCGCAGCGGCAGCACGCCCGGATCAGACAGACCCCGCGCCGTCAATCCGCCGCCATAGCCAGTGATGTCGCCACGCCTGCCTCGAACATCATGCAAGGTGTTCTGCTTCCGCAACTTCATCCGCTTGCCCCGCGCCGGGGAAATGCCCCGGCTGACCGAGCAAACTACCAGAAGCCGGGATTCGTCGCCAGATAAATGCGGGCCGATGCCGGACAGCGTCGTGTCAGAGCGAACGGTACGGTTTTGCATGACGGCGTACTCCTGCCCGCGTGGGCGCTCACTATTCATTCGGTTACCATGGAAATGGAACCAACCAAGGAGATATCAACATGGCGATCAAGCCGAACGTTGCCTTCGACGATTTCCTCAAGCTCGACCTGCGGGTGGGCACGGTGCTGGCGTGCGAGCCGCACCCGAACGCCGACCGTCTGCTCAAGATTCAGGTGGACCTGGGCGACGAAGGTCAGCGACAGATCTGCGCCGGCATCCGGCAGTACTACGATCCCGACCAACTCGTCGGCAAACGCATCGTGGTCGCGGCGAATCTCGAACCGCGGACGATCCGCGGCGAGGAGTCGAACGGCATGATGCTCGCCGCGAGCAAGACCGAAGGGGAGGACGTGACCGACGTGCGCATCCTCACCGTTGACGGCGAGGTGCCGAACGGCGCGATGGTGAGCTGATCAACCGCCTTCCTGATCGGCGGCTTCCCCGTCGCCGACCCGATCGCCCTGCTCAGGGGTGTAGTTGACGCGCTGCGACAGGGCCTGGACGCCCAGCCGGTCACCACCGGTCTGGCTGGCCTGCTTCATGGACACGTTGAGCAGCGCCGAGAGCAGCTCGCCCCGCCGCTCGTCGAATTCCTGCTCCGGCATTATCGAGTAGTCGACGATCCGAAACAGCACCAGTTCCAGCCGCTCGGGCAGCGCCACCGAGCCGACCGTCGCCTCGGGCGCCGCAGCGTCGAGCCCGCCGGCGTCCCGCACCGCCTGAAGCCGCTCGTACACCGCATCGACGAATGTCTGCGACTGGCCGATGCCTTCGATCTCCGGCGTCACCAACTGCGGGTCGGGCAGGTATCCGAGAAACTGCCCGTTGCGGATGATCGGACGATAGGGAATGTAGTTCTGCCGCGAGAACGGCTCGGGCTCGATGAGCGCGGCGTCGAACTGCTCGGCCACCGCGTCCAGCCCGTCGCTCACCGCAGATTGAAGGTAATCACCGGCGTCACTGCGGAGCTTGGAAAACGCGTGCAGCAGCTTCACGTCGCGCTCCACGCGATCGCGCACTTCGCTGAGCGACTGCGGCACGTGAGCGGCGTCGGCGCCGATGACACGCACGAAGTAACGGTTGCCGACCACGTCCCGCAACGGCGCGCCGGTCACGCCCACCTGGAGGCGCAGCGGCATGAGCGACCCTTCCTCGTAGATGCCGAGTTCCCGCGTGAGGGTCAGATAATCCGCCAACGGCACCTGCTGGTCCGAAACGGTCACAAACGCGTCGCCGACCGGGTCGATGTCGTTCACGTCGCTCAGGGCATACCACTGATCGTTGAGGCGCACCACGTCAGGCAGGATGCCGAACTCTTGCTGCACCTCGGCGGCGAGGCTCTCGTAATCCGGCGGCTGGTAACCGATGGGCAGCTTGCGGAATCCGTCCTCCTGCGGCAGCCGACGAATCCGCTCGCTCAGCTTCGCCTGCACCCAGGCAACGATCTTGTCGATCTTCTCCTGCGTCGCCTGGCGATGCAGGCGCTCCATGATCTGCTCGCGCACCTCGCGATAGGGCTTAACCCGCGATTCGGCGGGCTGATCGTCGGCCTCCTCACCTTCGGCGCTGTCGGGCTCGGCCATGAACTGCTCGGGATGATCCATGTAGTACCGGCGGGCGTCGACTTCGATCTCTGCCCGTTCGATCTCCGCCGCCACCCGGTCGCGGGGAACCATCATGTACTCGAACATCACGCGGGCGGGCAGGCGGTAGCCGAACCCGTACGGCTCGGTCTCGCCGGGCGCGGCGGCGCGGTAGCGGTTGAACTGATCCCTCAGTGCCGCTTCGGCGGGCTCTTCCACTTGATCCACGACCGTTTCAGCGTCCACCACGACCGCCTCGACCTGAACCGTCGAGTTCACGTCACGTGCGAAGTGCCGCAGTCGCGGTTCACTCGGCCGGGTGGGAGACCAGACGAGTTGCTGCAGCTTGTCAACCATCTGCCAGTGGGCGAGGGCCTGGAGGATGAACTGCTCGTCCACGCGGTACCGCTGCTTGACGTCGATCAACTGCTGGGCCGAGACCTCCCAGTCGGTCAGCAATTGCCGCGACAGGGAATCGCTGGAATAGAGCCCCTGCCGGCGGGCTTCCTCGACCATCAGCAACCATGGCAACGCCTCTTCGGACAGGCGCCAACGGAGTTGACGGGGCATGAGGGAGGCGAGCAGATCGACCTCCACGCCCGCCCGCTGCTGATCGCCGACGGTGATTTTCTCATCGCCGAGCGTGCCGACCACGCGGCTGGCCGGGTCGGGCATGAACACCTGGACCGTGTTCCCGAGCAGGAACACGACCATGAGCAGGGCTCCGCCCACGACCATGATGAACTTGTTGTATTTGCGGAACCATTTGAGCATGGCGATCTCGCTCCGGTTAGCCGGGTGAAGTCCCGGAGTATATGCCGAATCCGAGGTGCGGTACAGGGGGTGGGTCTCGAAGCAAGCCGCGGCGCTTCGCATCCCGCGGAGCCGATCAATCCCCCTGTGGATGAACCAGTGCCACTGACCGGGGTATGGGGACGTGATATACTTACTGGTTTGATCCCGACCCCGCAGGCGAGTCCTCAAAAGGATTGTCATGGCCACGAGTTTCGGCGCGCTTTGCACCGACTTCTACATCAACCAACAGGTCGCCCTGAAGATGGACCTGCCTGGCGATCGCGAGACGATCCTGCACCTGTTCGACCGCATCCGGGCAGAGCTTTCGGACATGGACCGCTTCCACCGCTACAGCGACGAGCTCGCCCTGGAGAGTCGGCGGCGGGAGGGAGAATACCGCTGGCTCGCCCTGCGGCAGCAGTCGATCCGTTCCGGGCACGTGAACGGCGACTCCCTTGAGCAGATGTATCGCGTGCATCGCCTCGTGCTGGAACTTGCCCCGTTCTATCTCACCATCAGCCCCCTCGACGTGAATTACGTCGAGCTGCTGTTCGGCTTCGACCTGGAGTGCAAGGCGAACCATAACGAGATCGTTTACGACGCGCTGATCGCCGAAACGTCCCTGGCCGGGATGCTGGACTACCCCGACGCCCGCCCCACCGACGTTCAGCCGATCTTCGGCTTCTGCCTGCCGGGCAAGGAGGACGTGCAGGTGTTCTTCGAGGTCAAGACGCGGACGAGCCCGGCGCAGGTCCGGCGGGGGCGGTACCGCGCCGAGCCGATCAGCGTATTCCTGACGCTGCGCCGTCAAGGGCCGATCCAGAAGCCGGACGAATTGCCGGCGATCTTCGAGATGTTGCGCGGCCACGCCGAGCGCCTCGCCGCCGACAAGGTCGCCCCGCAACTGCTGACCCCGATCAGCCGGGCGATCATGAACACGCCGTGAGCGACGGGCTCACGGCTCGCCGCCCCACCCCATCTGCTGGCCGCCCCTCGTGACCGCGGCT
>CAYFQS010000257.1:0-5736 GCA_964345245.1 uncultured Planctomycetaceae bacterium
ACTTCTTCACCGTCGGGCTTGTCGGCTACACCAACGCGGGCAAGTCGACGCTGTTCAACACGCTCACCGACGGCAAGGCGTACGCCGACGACAAGCTCTTCGCCACGCTGGATACCCGCACCCGGCGGTGGGACCTCGGCGGCGGGGACAGCGTGATGCTCTCCGACACCGTCGGGTTCATCCGCAACCTGCCCCACCACCTCGTGGCGAGCTTCCGGGCGACGCTGGAGGAATCGATCTACGCCGACCTGCTGCTGGTCGTGGTGGATCTCGCCGATCCGCACGCCCCGGAGCACTACGAGACAGTCCGGCAGGTGCTCGACGAGATCGGGGCGAAGAACCAGCCGCGGCTGGTGCTGCTGAACAAGACCGACGCGCTGGACTCCAACGCCGAGTTGCTGGTCTGGCGCCAGCAACATCCGGACGCGGTTCCCATCAGCGCCCGGCGGGGCGTCGGGCTCGACGCGGTGGTCGAAGCGGTGCGCGGGCACATGCGGGGCACGATGCTCGACCTGACCGTCCGCCTGCCCATGGCGGACGGCAAGTCGCTGAACTTCCTGGAGAACCGGGCGAACGTGCACGAGCGGCACTACGACACCACGTACGTGACGATGAACCTGAGCATCGGCAAGCGCCAGCTCGATCAGCTTAAGGCCAGCGGTTCGCGATTCGAGGTGGTGGAGGAAACGTGAGACGGATGCCGCGAGAATCACGGGTCCTGGAGCGGCCGGCATCGAACGTCGGGCACCGCGGTCGCACTCGAAACCGCGTGCAGAGCCGGCCGTGCGCCGCCCTCGAGCGGAGTTCGACTCGAAGGTCGCGCCGGGTCCGACCGTGGGCCCCTTCCCCGCACAACGCACGGGCGCAGTGCGAAGGGACGCCGACACGCCACCGTCGATGCCCGCCCTTGCGATGAACCAACGTGCCGGACAACGCGACGAGACCCGGTCCTTCGGCTGGTGCGGGTTGTTCACCCGCATCCCCTCGTCGTGGCGGCTGTATCGGGTGCTCGGCAAGGAGGACAACGGCTCGCTTCGGCTCTCGGACGAAGAGGCGGTGCGACTCGATTTCGCCTGGGGCCGGATCGCCCGCCGGCGGTTCGATCCCGAACAGTTCGTCCGCCGGCGACTCCGGAAATCGACCAAATCGCGCCCCGCCGAGTTGGAGAAGCTCGTCGAACCCGTTCAGCACGAGGCGCTCAAGCCGCTGCTGTACGCCCCGGATCCAGAGAAGCAGCTCCAGCGCTGGGTCGGCTACGCCCCCGCCACCGGTCGGCTGATCGAAATCGTGCACCACCACCATGACGACGCGCCGAACCCGCAGGTAGCGAAGATCGTGATTCCGGCGCTGATCGATCAGCCGCTCAACGCGCCGCGGAAGTGGGCGTTCTTCTCGGTGGCGCTGACCACGCCGGCCGAGTTCACCTATGAGACGTCGCAGATGAACATGGGCGACATGTCGCTGACGGTGGCGCGGAAACGCGGGTGGCTTCGACACGAGCGGCTCACCGTACGGCAGATCTACCCGAGCGCACTGGCACTGAGCCGGCGGGACCTGCGGGCGTGGATGGGCGACTTCGTGAAGCAAAACCGCAAGCTCATCCGGCCGGACAAACGCACGCAGCGCTTCGCCGGCGAGCCGGCGTTCGAGGAACTCCACACCAAGCTCGGCCAAGGATTGCGCTGCCCGATGCACCTGCGGCGCCCCATCGCGGCGCTGCTGTGGAGCTACCCCCGCCGCTTCGAACTCGACGTACTTCACGACGAACGACACGATCGGCTCGTCGTACTGCACATCGGGGCGAGGCCCGGTCGACTGGCACCACTGCGACGCGAGGTGCTCAGCGGCCTGCACTGGACCCGCCACGAAGACTGAACGGACGACCATGGCCGAACGTAAGAAAATCACCCGCGAACAGTCACTCACCGCCAAGCCGGTGGCGGTGAAGATCGAGCGCCGCGAGGAGCTGCCGGACGGCGGACAGCGGGTCTTTGTCAACGTGCCCACCTCGCGGTCCCAGCGTCTGTTCCTTCGCGTCGGCGAAACGGTCGAACGCCAGTTCGAGCTCGACACGTTCGGCATCGAAATCCTCGACATGTGCGATGGGCAGAAGACGGTGCAGTACATCATCCGGCAGATGGCCAAGCGCCATAACGTGGACGTGACTGAACTGGAAGCCGCCGTGCTCGCTTTCGTCAAGACGCTGACGACCCGTGGCCTGATCCGCCTCCTGATCAAGAAGGCGTGATCCGATCCGCGACGGGGCGCGGCGCACCGGCCTGCGTTTGATCCACCATGACCCTGATCATCGACGCCTACAACCTGCTGCACTGCACGCACATCCTGCCGGACCGGTACGCCCTGGTCGGCGTCACGGGGCTGGCGCGGCTACTGCTGGACAGTCGCTATGCCCGGCGGCGGATCGTGATCGTGTGCGACGGCACGCCGCCACGCGGACACCTCGACGTGCCCGGCGTGCAGATCATCTTCTCCGGGCCCGGCCGGGAGGCCGACGCGGTCATCGAACGACTCGTGGCCGAGGACTCGGCGCCCCGGCAGTTGACCGTGGTCAGCAACGACCGCCGGGTCCAGCGGGCAGCCCGCAAACGGCGAGGGCAGGCGCTGGCGTGCGAGACCTTTCTCCGCCAGATCACCGACGACGTGCGCGATTCGGATCGCGATCATCCCGAGCCCGACCGGGGCCCCCTCGAGCCCGACGAGACCGCGGCGTGGCTGGCCGAGTTCGGCTACGACGTGACCGAACAGCCCCCGCAAGCTCAAGACCCCGACCCGCGGGACGATCCGTCATCGCGGACCGACATCCACACCGCCGACTATTGGCTGAAGAAGTTCGGCTTCGACGAGGACGAGTCCTGACCGGCCCCCGCGACCGAACTATCATCGTCCAGCCGCCACGCCCGCCAGGAGTCCCGACATGGATCGACGTCACGATCTGCTCGCGCTCGCCTTGTTTGCTACGTTCATTGCCGGATGCGATTCCATGCAGACCATGCTCCAGGGCATGGACCGCCCGGGCGCCTCGCTCAAGAACGTCGAAATCGCCAACCTTGACCTGCAGGGCGCCGACCTCGTGTTTGACGTGGAACTCAGCAATCCATATCCCGCGGCGATCCCGCTGCTCGACATGAGCTATCAACTCGCCAGCGGCGGCAAGCAGGTCCTTCAAGGCGATGCCAAGCTCAACGCCACCGTGCCGGCCAAGGGATCGCGACGTGTGAAGCTGCCAGTCAAGCTGGCCTTCGCCGACCTGCTTGATGCGGTGTCGGGCGTGAAGCCGGGCGAAGTGGTCGATTACAGTGCCGCCCTTGACCTCGCCGTCGACGTGCCGGGCGCCGGCCGGATGACCCTGCCGATCAAGCACGACGGCAAGGTGCCGATCCCCGCCGTCCCGAAGGTGAGCGTTGAGAAGCTGGCGTGGGAGAAGCTCTCGCCGACCGAGGCGAAGGGCGTGGCGAGCATCTCGATCACCAACTCCAACGCCTTTCCCGTCGAGCTCAGGAACATGAATTACGCCCTGGAGCTCGGCGGCGAACGCGTGGCGGAGAGCAGCATCGCCAGCGCGATCGAGTTCCAGCAGGGCCGGGCGGAGCGGATCGCCGTGCCCGTCTCGCTGGCGCCGATGAAGCTCGGCCTGGGCTTGATCAACATGCTCAGCGGCGACAGCGCCGGCTACGAGATCGGCGGCGACATGATCCTTGGCACGCCCTACGGCTCGATCAACGCCCCCTTCCATTACGGCGGTGAGGCGGACACGAGCAAGTAGCCGAACACGTTCGCAAGCCACATCCGGAATACCACGGGTTCGCCGCCGCGCGGACCGACGCGCCAGAAGCGAGCCCGCGAAGCCGAACTGCTCACCGAACCGATGAACCATGTGCGGCTGTGGGTGAACGAGCAGCAACTGCCGATCCGAGACACTGGCCGCGAACCGTTGCCGCTCCAGTTCGAATGCCCGCCGGGCTGGAACCGCCTGCGTCAGCGCGGCGACGGCGTGGGCTGGGCACGCAAGCCCGACCTGGTGATCCGCGACCCGACCGATGTTCTCTGGCGGATTTGCCAGAGCGCCACGCCGCAGCGCCACGCCGCCGAGAGAGTAGCGCTCCGCACCTTCGTGCCTCCGTGCCTTTTGCCTCCCTCGCCAGCACTCGGCAAATTTCCTATGATGTCCGGCTTGCATGGGGGGCTGAGTCACCTCGGCCACGGTTGCAGTTCGGAGCAGTGCGGATGAATGCCTCGCTTGATCGCAGCACGTTGATGGCGCTGGTCGAAGCCAGCCAGGCGATCATCTCGGAACTCGACATTCAGGAGGTATTCAAGCGGATCGCCGAACACGCCTCCGCGGTGATGAACGCCGAGGGGGCGAGCGTGCTGCTCTACGACGGCGAGCGGGAGGAACTCGTCTTCCAGGCCGCCAGTGGGCCGGGCGCCGAGGTGCTGGAGAACGAGCGGTTCAAGGCCGACCTCGGCATCGCGGGGCAGGTGGTGCGCACCGGGCGATCCGTATGCGTGAACGACGTGCGGCAGAACCGCCACTTTTTCGCCGGCATCGACGCCAAGACGCAGATGCGCACCCGCAGTCTGATCGCCGCCCCGCTGGTGCATGCCGAACGCGTGCTCGGCGTGGTCGAAGTCATCAACCCGCGCGACCGGGAGCAGTTCGAGAACCGCGACCTCGAGCTCGTGCGGGTCTTCGCCAACCTCGCCTCGGCGGCGGCCGCCAATGCCCAGGCCTACGACAAGGTCGCCCGCCGCGCCCGCGGGCTCAGCGAATCCATCCCCGACCTGCCCATCGTCGGCAAGTCCCAGGCGATCCGCCACGCCATCGAACTCTGCCACAAGGTCGCCCTCTCCAACGCGACCGTGCTGCTCTACGGCGAGACCGGGACGGGCAAGGAACTCGCGGCCCGGGCGATCCACAAGTTCTCCGACCGCAGCGATAAGCCCTTCATCGCGATCAACTGCGCCGCGCTGCCCGAATCGCTGCTGGAGAGCGAACTGTTCGGCCACGAACAGGGCGCTTTCACCGGCGCGACCGGCCGCAAGCTCGGCCGGTTCGAACTCGCCGACGAAGGCACGATCTTCCTCGACGAGATCGGCGAGCTCAGTCAGACCATCCAGGTCAAGCTGCTCCGCGTGCTGCAGGAACGGGAATTCGTCCGCGTCGGCGGCACGCAGACCATCACGGCCAACGTCCGCATCATCGCCGCGACCAACCGCGATCTCCGCGAGGAGATGCAGGCCGGCCGCTTCCGCGACGACCTGTACTATCGGCTGAACGTGTTCCCCATCACGCTGCCGCCGCTGCGGGAGCGGATCGAGGACCTGCCCGACCTCGCCGAGCACTTCGTGGCCGAGACCGCGCCGAGTCTCGGCGTGGCCCAGCCGAGGATCGGCGATGAGGCGATGGACCAGCTCATGCGTTACGACTGGCCGGGCAACATCCGCGAGTTCCGCAACGTGATCGAGCGTTGCACGCTGCTGTCCGACGACGGGGAAATCCGCCCCGAACACCTGCCGCCCGAGGTCCAGAGCCAGCCCCTCGACGCCCCGCCCGAAGACAGCGACCCCGAAAACGGCAATCAGCGTTCCCGTCTCGCCGAGCACGAACGGGCCCTGATCTACCAGGCCCTCAACGAGACGAACTGGAACCAGTCGGCCGCCGCCCGCAAGCTCGGCGTCAGCCGCGACCACCTCCGCTACCGCATCCGCAAGTAC
>CAYFQS010000258.1:0-5718 GCA_964345245.1 uncultured Planctomycetaceae bacterium
AAGCCGAATTTCGCGTCGACGATTTTCTGATCGCGGCGAAACCCGCCGAGCCACAGGCCCCGACCACGCCTGGACCTGAAGCTGAACCTGAGCCCGAATCAGAATCGCAGTCGGCTGCTGAAGCCGAACCGGGTCTGATCAACACCTCCTGTCCGCATTGCCGCCGCGCCCTGCACCTCCAGCCGAAACTGGCGAACAAGAAGATCCGCTGTCCCGGCTGCCGCAAGATTCTCCGCGTCCCCCGGGCGTGAGCTCACCTCCGCCGGACCCGTCTCGCTTCGGGGAGTCAAAGACGGAGGCGGCGCGTTGAAGCCGTCTCGCCGGCTGGCTACGCTTTGGACTGTTTCATAAACGCGATTCACGCAAAGGACGGAACATGACCGATCAGCAGACGCCGGACTACGGACTCGGCACCCTCGCCCTTCACGCCGGTCAGCAGCCGGACCCCGGCACGGGCAGCCGGGCCATGCCGATTCACCAGACGACCAGCTACTGCTTTCGCGACACGCAGCACGCGGCGGACCTTTTCGCCCTGCGGGAGATGGGGTGGATCTACACCCGGTTGATGAACCCGACCAACGACGCGTTCGAGCAGCGGATGGCGGCGATGGACGACGGGGTGGGGGCGCTGGCCTTGGCCTCCGGTCAGGCCGCGATCACCACCGCCCTGCTGAACATCTGTCACGCCGGCGGGCACGTCGTTTCCGCCGACGCTCTTTACGGCGGGACGATCACCCTGCTCGGGCAGACCTTCAAGCGCCTCGGCGTCGAGGTCAGTTTCGTCGACATGACCGATCCGTCGAACATCGAAAAGGCGATCAAGGACAACACCCGCGCGGTCTACTACGAGACGCTGGCCAATCCGAAGAACTGCGTCTACGAGTACGACCGCATCGCCGAGATCGCCCACGCCCACGGCCTGCCGGTGGTGTGCGACAACACGGTCATGACGCCCGTCCTGTTCAAGCCCTTCGAGCATGGGGCGGATATCGCGGTGTATTCCTGCACGAAGTTCATCGGCGGGCACGGCACGAGTATCGGCGGCTGCATCGTCGATTCCGGCAACTTCGACTGGTCGGCCGATCCCGAGAAGTGGTACATGTTCACCAAGCCCGACCCGTCGTACCACGGCGTGATCTTCCGCGAGGCGGTGGGGGAGTTGTGCTACATCATCACCTGCCGCACGCACTGGCTGCGCGACATGGGCGCGTGCATGAGCCCGTTCAATGCCTTCCTGTTCATGCAGGGCCTCGAGACGCTGCACGTGCGGATGCCGCGGCACTGCGAGAATGCGCGGAAGATTGCCGAGTTCCTTGAAGGTCATGACCTGGTGAAGTGGGTGAATTATCCCGGCCTGCCGTCACACGCCTACCACGAACTGGCGAAGAAGCATCTGCCGAAGGGCCAGGGCGCGATCATGGGCTTCGGGATCAAGGGCGGCGAAAAGGCGGGGCGGAAGTTCATCGAGGCGTGCAAGCTCTGCTCGCACCTCGCCAACATCGGCGACGCGAAAACGCTGGTGATCCACCCCGCGAGCACGACGCACAGCCAGCAGACGACCGAGGAGCTACAGGCGGCGGGGATCGGACCGGACTACGTCCGCGTCAGCGCCGGGATCGAGGACGTCGAAGACGTCATTGCCGACATCGACCAGGCGCTGGCAGCGTCGCAGACGTGAAGCGGCGGGATAAAACGGGGCTCATTCGCCTTCGAGTTGCTGGCGGCGTTCCCAGGCCTCTTTACGCTGTTGCTTGTGTTCGAGGCGCTCGCGGGCGGCTTCCTGCAGGGCTTCGAGTCGTTTGAGCAGATCGCGGAGGTGCTGAATCTGGTCGGCCGGGGCGGTATCGACCCGGAGCAGGCCGTTGATCCGTCGCTCGATTCGGGCCTTCTCCTCGTCGAGCGATTCAATCTTCGCCCGCAGCTTCTCCATGTTCATGGTCCGAATCTTCGCCAGCGAGGGCGACGGCTCGCCGAGGAGCATGGGCGGCTTCTTGGCGCGCGGCCCCTGGCCCCGGCCTCGACCTCGGTCCGGACGCGAGCTGAAACGACGACGTGGTGGGCGATTGTCCATGGCAGCAACCTGACATTTCCTGGATACTTCGTTGACGGACGGCGCGGTTTCCCACTCGCCCCGGCGCGAGCCCCTCGGACGATCACAATGATCCCGTCCCCCGGGCGATTCCTCCCGACCGGTCGATACCATATCAGCCGAGGGCGTCCGCCGTCCAGAGCAGCAGTTCTTCGGTCTTGTCCCAGCCGATGCACGCGTCGGTGATGGACACGCCGTACTTCAGGTCGGCGGGGTCGCCGGCCAGCTTCTGATTGCCTTCGTTGAGATTGCTTTCGATCATCACGCCGATGATGGCGCGCTGGCCGTCGCGACGCTGTTCGATCGCGTCGCGGAGCACGATTTCCTGATGTTCGTATTGCTTGCTGCAGTTGGCGTGGGAGCAGTCGACCATCACCGCGGGCGGCAGGTCGAGGTCGGTCATCTGCTTGACGGCGGCATTCACGCTGTCGCGGTCGTAGTTGGGCCGGCCGCGCCCCCCGCGGAGGATCAGATGCCCCCACGGGTTGCCGCGGGTCTTGATGATCACGGTGCGACCGTCGGCGTCGACCCCGAGGAAACTGTGCGGCGCGCGGGAGGAGCGCATGCCGTCGAGCGCGATCTGGATGTTACCTTCGGTCGAGTTCTTGTAGCCCACGGGCATGGACAGCCCGCTCGCCATCTGCCGATGCGTCTGCGACTCGGTGGTGCGGGCGCCGATGGCGGTCCAACTGATCAGGTCGGCGATGTACTGCGGGGTGACCGCTTCAAGTATTTCCGTCGCCGCGGGCAGGCCCATCTCGTTGATCGCCAGGAGAATCCGCCGCGCGGTGGCGAGTCCGGTCTCCATGTCGAAGGTGTCGTTGAGATGGGGATCGTTGATCAGCCCTTTCCAGCCGGTCACGGTGCGGGGCTTCTCGAAGTAGACCCGCATGACGATCATCATGCGGCGGGACACTTTTTCGGCGAGCTTCGCGAGTCGTTCGGCGTATTCCAGAGCGGTCTGCTCGTCGTGGATCGAGCAGGGGCCCACCGTCACCAGCAGTCGATCATCCACCCCGCCGAGGATGCGCTTGATCGTCTCCCGCGCGTTGACCACGGTCTGGTTGGTCTTCGCGGTCTGGGGCAGGGTGTCTTTGAACTCGCGCGGCGTGGGTAGCGACACCGCCGCCTCGACGTTGAGATTGTCCGTCGGCAGCAGTGTCGGGGCCGGGCCCGGCGGCTTGGTTTCGGTCGCATCATTCATGCTCGTGGCTCCATCGCAGAACGCATTGTAGCGGTGCGGCGGCAATCCGTCGCCGCTTATCCGGCCCCGACACGTGAAGATTTTCGTAAATGGGCGGATTTTTCTTGCAAACCGGCGACACCGCATCAACAATACTTTCAGAATGAACTGAATCGAGCGAACCATGGAACTGACCGACACGCAACGCAAGTTTGTGCTCCACTGGGGCGAGATGGGCTCGCGCTGGGGGATCAACCGCACGGTGGCCCAGATTCACGCGCTGCTGTTCATCTCGGCCCGCCCCCTGAACGCCGAGGAAATCGCCGAAACCATCTCCGTCGCCCGGTCCAACGTGAGCACCTCGCTGCGCGAACTCCAGAGCTGGGGCGTGGTCAAGGTGGTGCACGTGCTGGGCGATCGCCGCGACCACTTCGAGGCCATGCAGGATGTCTGGGAGATGTTCCGCGTCATTGTCGCCGAGCGCAAGCGGCGGGAGGTCGACCCCACGCTCGAGGTGCTGCGCGAGTGCGCCGCCGACGCCGCAAGCTCCGACGTCGACGACCCGCACACGCAGAAGCGGCTCAAGGAACTGCTCGGCTTTTTCGAGGCCATGAGCGCTTGGTATGAGTCAGTGAACAAGCTCCCCGCCGGCACCGTCCGCAAGTTCGTCAAGCTTCGCGACGGCGTGGCGCGGGTGATGAAGGGGAGCTGAACGGCCGGGCCGCTCGGCCTCAGGGCCGCTGTGCCCCGCGCCGGTCCCGCGGCTACAATGGCGGCAGGTCGAGCAAGTCACGGAGAAGAAGGAATGTGGACGCCACGTCTGACGAATGAGGATGTCGCCCGCTATCACGAGGACGGGTTTCTGTTCGTCGAGAACTTCCTCGACGAAGAGCAGACCGATCTGCTCGCGAAGATCGCCAGAGCCGACCGCGAGATGTCGCAGCGGGCGGGGGTCATGAAAGACGCCAGGGGCGGGCAGAGCAAGCTCAAGCTCGACTGGCAGCTCAAAGACGACGTGTATAGCGCCCACGCCCGCTCCGCCCGAGTGGTCGAGTGTGTGGAGCAACTCATCGGCGGCGAGGTGCGGCACTTCCACCATAAGATGATGCTCAAGGAGCCGCGCGTCGGCGGGGCGTGGGAGTGGCACCAGGACTACGGCTACTGGTACCACGACGGATTCCTCTGGCCGGACATGATCAGTTGCATGATCGCGGTCGACCGGGCGAGCCGGGCCAACGGCTGCCTCCAGGTGCTGCGGGGTTCGCATTGCCTTGGGCGGATCGAGCACGGCGAGTACGGCCAGCAGACCGGGGCCGACCCCGACCGCGTGGCCGAGATCGCCAAACGTCTTGAACTGCTGTATTGCGAAATGGAGCCCGGCACGGCCCTGTTCTTCCACTGCAACACGCTGCACCGCAGCGATCCGAATGAGTCGGACGATCCGCGATGGGCCCTGATCTGCTGCTACACCGCGGGCTGGAACGTGAGCTTCAAGGCGAAGGAGGCGGAGCGGACCGCCGGGCAGAAGATCGATCCGTTCAGCGATCAGCAGGTGTATCAGGCGGCCTGCCGGCAATGGGAGGGCCTGGAGGAGGAGGCGACCGGGGCGTAGGCCCGGTCATCGGGGGCCGAGCAGGGCGTAGTAGCCGCCATCGTGATACGTGTGCCCGCGACCGCCGGGCAGCTTCAATTCGCCTTTTTCGTAGCTGAGATTGAGTGTGGCGCCGGCCCACGCGGCCTGCTGTTCATTCTCCGCCATGGTCAGACTGCACGTGCTGTATAGCAGTCGGCCGACCACTCGGTCGCCCTCCCGGCGGGGCAGGGGAGCGACATGCTGGATGATCTGTCGCTGGAGTTCGGCAAGCTCGGCGACCTCGTCGCCGCTGTAGCGATAGCGGGCCTCAAGCCGGCGGGCGAGCACGCCGGTGTTGGAACACGGCACGTCGAGCAGCACGAGATCGCATTGCCCGCGGTATTCGAGGACTTCGTCCGGTCGGCATATCCGCACGTTGGGCGAATCGGCGAACACGCGATGCAGTTCCCGCAGGCGGCGCTGGTCACGGTCGGTCGCCACCACCGTCGCGTCCGGATGCAGCTCGGCGAGCTGGCGCGACTTGGTGCCCAGTCCGGCGCAGTAATCGACCATGAGCTTGGGGGAGAGTTCGGCGGTGGCGGCGACCGGCCTCGCCGAGGTCGGGTCCTGCACCCAGCGGCGCTTGTCTTCACTCAGCCATTGCGTCAGCGCTTCGTGATCGCCGCGCCACACGGCGAAGCCCTCCTCCTCGTGCGGATCCACCAGCGCGGGATCGAGTTCGAACACGTCGGGCGCCCGCACGATGGTCGGGGCGGGTTCGGTGTTGTGGCGGAGCAAGGCGATCGCCGTTTCGCGGTCGAAGCGATCCAGCCAGTCGCGGGTCAGCTCCATCGGATGGGACGTGGCGGCGGC
>CAYFQS010000259.1:0-5710 GCA_964345245.1 uncultured Planctomycetaceae bacterium
GAGACGCCGGCGGGTGACCTGCTCGGCCTGCTGGTAGGCGGCGAGAATCTCGGTGAACCGCGTGGCTTCGCCCCTGGCGGCGTTGACCCGCTCGGCCCGATACGCCTCCGATTCGGCGACGGTCTGCGCCGCCTCGCCCTCCGCCTTGGGGATCAACTGGTTGCGCTGTTTCTGGGCCTGGTTGATCAGCCGCTCGCGTTCCTGCCTCGCCTTGTTCACGTCGTTGAAGGCCGGCTTCACCGGATCGGGCGGTGTGACGTCCTGCATCTCCACCGAACCGATGGCAATGCCGATGTCGTAATCGAGGGATTCGCCTTCCGCGTCGTCCGGCGCATTGAGAATCAGCTGCATCTCCTCACGCACCTGCGCGGCGATCTCGGCCCGGGCGACGGTGAGCGCCTCCGCCCCGAGGTGGTTGCCGATGATCCGACGCATCACCGCTTCCGAGATGTCGCGGATGGTTTCCACCGGCTCGCGCACCTGGTGCAGCCACTTGTCCGGATCGACCACGCGATACTGCACCACCCATTCGACGTCGATCACGTTGAGGTCGCCGGTGAGCATGAGCGATTCCCGCTGTTTCATCCGCGGCGTCTTGCGGAACTCCGAGCGCTGGCCGGCTTGAACCGTGCGGAAGCCGAACTCCTCCTTGAGCACGCGCTTCGTGGGCACCGGGTACGCGCGCTCGATCCCGAAGGGCAGCTTCATGTGCAGGCCGGGCGAGGCAATGCGGACCACCGCCCCGAAACGCTTGACCACCGCCATGCTGTCGGCGGGCACGGAGAAGAAGGCGGTGTACAGGCCGTAGATCACCAGCACGAGGATGAGGCCGAGGACAACAAGCCGGCCGCCGTGTCGCTCGGCGTGGTCCCTGGCGAATTGCTCGAAGTCGAAGTTGTCAGGCATGGTTCAGCCCTTGCGTGGAGAACGTCGTTGCTCTCTGCCATAGTAACCGCCCGCGGCCGCCGTGCATAATGGTGGAACGGGACCGGCGCGGCAAGTGCCTGATCAACCTCGCTCTCGTCCCTCTCCGTCGCTGCGGTTCCTGCGTCGACAACCACCTCAACAAGGCCCGCAAGCTCGGCATCCCGGACGCCGAGCTCGAGGAGGCCGTCTGGTGTGCAGTGGCCATCGGCGGGGCGTGCGTCCGTGTGTTCTGCGACCACGGGATCAGCCGCCGCTCACGCGACGAGCACGACGACCGCCCCACCTGCTGCTGAAATCGAGCGGTAACGGACGGCCGTCGCGGTCCACGACAGGGCGACGCGCGCCGACCGGCACCTTGTCCGCCTGCGCCTCCTCGGACATCGGGTGTTTTCACGGAATGCGTTGATGGGGCAATACATCGCTGATGTCCGCTCTGCGCACGCACCCGTCGCGAGGACAAGCTGCCGGTCCGCCCGCTTGCGCGGTACGCTCCGTCCTCTGACAAAGCTGTGGGGCCGAGCTTGGCGCTCGCCACGCGCTCACTGCGGTCCACGCTCCGTGGCGTGGGCCCCGCCGCGAGGTCTGTGCGGAACCTGATGGGTAAGTGCGACGGCCCAGCGATAATCTGCGAATTACGGTCATATGGCTTGACATGCTGATAATCCGGAAGTATACTCCGTGACATAAATCTTGGAGAAAGACCCAATCAACCGCGATAGGCACGCAAACCACGTCATCCCGGCCATTCCCCAAGAGATCGGTGCAACGAAACTCACCGAGTCAGAGAAAGGAACCCACGCCATGATCAATCTCATCACACCCCTGACGGCAAGCGCAACCCGGACAGTCGCAGCAGTGCTGATCTTAGCTGTCTTAGCCGTTGGAAACGCCCATTCAGCCAGTCTGACCTGGAGCAGTCCCGGTACCGGCGGCGACTTCTTTAATGCAACCAACTGGACCGACGACGGCACGGGGCTCATCGCAACCTCGCCCCCCGACGACGGCGACACGATTACGATCGGCTCCTCCGGGACGCCTTACACCATCTCCAAGACGGGCAGCTTCAGCGCAGACGCGATGAGTGTCGGTTCCGGAGCCATACTCGAAAGCGACGGCAATCTGACGTGGGACACGGATGCAAACGACATCTACTCCAATGCCGGCACGATCCGCTTCCACACCAGCAACGCCCGATGGAGGATGTGGTCACCGGGAAAGGATTTCCACACGGTGGTCAATTCAGGCCTGGTCGAAGCCGACGGCATCGCGCTTAACTTGCAGTCCCGGTGGCGCACGATCGACAACACTGGCGGCACAATCCAGGCGGTGAACGGCAGCGCAATTAACATGAGCATCCAAAAGCTGACCATCAACGGCGGAACGATTCGGACCGACAGCACCTCGACGATTACCAACATCGGCCGCAATAAATCGGTGAACATGTCCGGGGTTTCGGTGATCAATGCCGGCACACTCACGATCTCACAGAACGAGGTTCAAGCTAGCGGTAATACCCAGAACACCGCCTTTTCCTCCCTCGGCAGTTTCAGCAACTCCGGAACCACAAACGTCGTCAACGATTCGACCGGCACGCGTGGTTCCCGCACCTTCATCTCGTTGAGCGATACGGCGACATTTGAGACGAACACTGGAACCATCAACATTACCAACACGGCAGTATCGTCAGACGGTCGTGCGTTCATCACCTCTGCGGTGTCGGCGACGAACGCCGGCTTCATCAACGTTTTCAAGGACGATCCGGCCGGCGAGACGTACTTTGAAGTGACCGGCAGCGGCAATGCGTTCACCCAGACCGCGGGGGCCGTGGCGCTGTCCGGCGGCGGGGAACTGCGGGCCCCGAGCATCAACATCGACGGTGGCCAGTTGAGCGGCGTCGGCATGGTCAGCGGCGACACGACCATCGGCTCAGGCGCGACGGTGTCGCCGGGCAACAGCATTGGCACGCTTTCGTTCACCGGAGACCTGACGCTCGCCGGGACGTATGACGTGGAAATCGATCCCTTGGCGGCGACTGCCGACCTGCTCTTCGTCGACGGCCAACTGATCCTGGACGACCCCGACCTGGCGGTCGTTCCTGTCACCGAACTCACTGGAATACAGTCATTTCTGATTGCCGACGCCTCGGGCGGCATCACCGGCACCTTCAGCAGCCCGGCCGGCTATACGCTGGCGCTGGAAAACGGCGACACTGAACTGTGGTTGACAACTCCCGTTCCCGAACCGGCCTCCCTCGCTCTGCTCGGCGTCCTGAGCGTCGTGGGCTGTCGCCGGGCCCGAAGCCGGCGCGGCTGAGGCGACTTGTACGGCGTGCTGATTCCTCCCCCCGCCGGGGGGCATGGCGAGGAATGAGTGATTCGCGACAGGGAACATCAGGATGACATGCCCTGACGTGGATGCGTCGCCGAGGGGGCGGTGCCGGGCGAAGAGCCGGCAATGGCGTCGGCAACCGGTGATTGGGCTGAAGGCAAGTGTCTCGGCAAGCAAGTTCGTCGGTGCCGAGTGCGAGAAATGTCGCGCGGCACGCATGCATTCGGGGGACGATCCATGTCCCGGCCGAGGCACGCCTGTTGCGGCCGGGGCGGTGGACAAGCGGACCAAGTGCCGGGGCGACCTCGCTCTCAGGACGTTTCGCTGCTGCGGGGCGTGCGTCCGTGTGTTCTGCGACTACGGGATCAGCCGCCGCTCACGCGACGAGCACGACGACCGCCCCACCTGCTGCTGAGCTCGGGTCGGTGACGATGAGAGGTCGCCGCGGCAGGGAATCCGGACGGTGGGCAGGGCGTTGATACGGAGCGATGAACGCCCAATCGAAAAAGGTACACTTTTGGTTCAGTCGGCGTTTTGCCCTTTTTTCCCCTCAAATCAGGTCGAAAACTGAACTGGTCAAAGATTTTCAGAATCTCGTGCGGACCATATTGACACCATTGGTTCGATAGAGTATCTTTGGTTCAGGTCACATGTCGTCGGTAAACAGAATCGTGGCACACATGAGGCGCAATCCCACAGGTTTCACGTTAATCGAGCTTCTGGTCGTGGTCAGCATCATCGCGCTGCTCATCGCGTTGCTGCTGCCGGCACTCGGGCAGGCCCGGGCCCTGGCCCGCGACACCGTGTGCCTGACCAATCTCCGCCAGCTCGGACTCGCCGCCATCTCCTATTCGACCGAGAAGAGGATCCTGCCGCCCACTGCGGGCACGAATGACGTGCAGAAATACGGCGGACCGCTCGAGAATCGCGGCGACCTGATCTGGTCCGTGGAACTGGTCAACTACAGCGGTAAGAGCCTGATCAGCGCCTTTCGCTGTCCCAGTCAGATCGAGCCGGCCGAGCGGGACGGCAACCGCCATTACTGGGCGAACGGTCGGCTGCTGATGTGGGGGCTCTCGAAGAAGGCCTACCAGGTCCGACCCTATCACCCGAAGTTCCCCGCGAGCACTGCCTACCTGAGCGATTCGAACAAAATCGCCGACTGGGACTGGAGCGCCTGGCGGGCGGTCAACGAGCTCAGCTACATCCTCGAATGGACGCACCCCACCAAGCCGGAGCTCCGCATCTCCAACACCATCCACCAGGGCAAGTTCAACATCCTGTACCTGGACGGTCATTCGGGCCTGGCGCCGATGCCGGGCAATCCCGACGCGGTTTTTGAGTGGGGGTCCGATCGGGAGAACTGGGAGCCGGAATGGACGGCGGAGCCGCCGCTGCTTTTCCCGTGATCCCATGAGCCCGGCACGGCGATGCGAGCACGCATGATGATCAGAGCGTTGTGAGAGACCATGACTGAAGTGACTCAATTCAGCGAACTGCACGACCGGTCGCCGCGGGGGCGAGTGATGCGCTGGGTCTCGGAGGCGATCGAGACCCGCCGGCTGGTCCCCGGGGCGCCGATCCCCGCCGAGCGGCTCCTGGCTGATCGCTTGAAGGTTTCGCGTCGCACGGTGCGGGCGGCCCTCGACGCCCTGCAGTCCTCGGGCGTGGTGGTGCAGCCGGGCGATGGTCGACAGCGACGGGTGGCTCGCCGTGGGGCCCAACGGAGCGGCCAGACCATGCTCACGGACACCATCGCCCTGCTTTCGCGCACCCGGCCGGCCACCTCTGCCGAGTCACGCAACCAGATTTCCACCGCCCTGCAGGCGGTGTCGCGCCGAATCGAGTCGTCCGGACATCACACGCTGCTGATCCATCCGGACCGCCTCGAGGGCCGCGGGATCGACTCGCTGCTCGGCACGGGCGTCAAGGGCCTGCTCGTGATCGACGAGGTCGATATTTCCCCCAGCATCCAGAAGGAACTCGAGGCCTGCCGCGGCAACATCCCGATCGTCGTGCGGGGCTACAGCCCGGCCAGTCGTCGTTACGACCGGGTCATCTCGGATCACGAAGGGGGCGCCCGCGCCCTGACGCGATGGCTGATCGATCGCGGCTGCCGGCGGATTCTGCGGTTCTGGCGGGTGACCGGCCAACCCCCATGGCTGGCCCTGCGAAACGCCGGGTACGAGCGGGCGATGCGCCAAGCAGGCCTGGAACCGATCCCGCCGCTTCATCTGCCGGAGGTCCCGGTCGAGGGCGTCAGCGAGCGCAGCTTGCACGACTACGCCCGGCTCTACGCGGGCTACCTCGTCGAGCACCTGAAAGGGCCCGAGCCGATCGACGCGGTCATGGTGGTGACCGACGCCCATGCGTTCCAGGTCGCCGCGTCGCTGCGGTTGCTGGACGTGGGCCCGAATGAGGACGTGATGATCGCCGGGTTCGACAATCTCGCGCC
>CAYFQS010000260.1:0-5679 GCA_964345245.1 uncultured Planctomycetaceae bacterium
CCTGATCATCGGTTCGCCGGTGTATTTCCGCTGTATGAGCTCGCTGTGCATGGCGGCCATTGAACGTCTTGCCGCGTTACGTCAGAACCGCCTGCTGCTGGCCGACGTACCAGTTGGTGTACTCAGTGTGGGCGGATTCCGCAACGGCGGACAGGAGCTGACGATCCAGCAGATTCAAACCGCGCTGCTCTGTCACGAGGTAATGATCGTGGGCGGCAAACCTCGCGCTCATCAGGGCGCGACCCTGCTCAATCCGGGTGACGACGATATCACCAAAGACGAACTGGGCATGAAGACCGCCGCGCTGCTCGGTGAGCGCGTCGCCGAAGCCGCCCTGAAACTCGACCGTATCCATCCATAACCCCCCCAAAGGAGTATTGCCATGAAGAAGATTCAGATCCTCGGCAGCGGATGCCCCAAGTGCCAGAAGCTGACTGAGAACGCCAAAGTCGCTGCCGACGAACTGGGCCTGGAGTACGAGATCGAAAAAGTGACCGATCTCGATGAAATCACCAAGTTCGGCGTGATGATGACGCCGGCGCTGGCTGTCGACGGACAGGTCAAGAGCGCCGGCAAAGTGCTGGACGCCGAGGCGATCAGGGGAATGATCGGGTGAATGAATGGCCCGGCTTGTGCGATTGTTCTGGGTCGTCAGGCGGCGTCTGGCCCGTGGTGGTATTGACCGCCGGGTTCGGCCTGTTTCTGCTGGGCCGCTGGCTCTGGTGGAAGTTCGCATTGAAAGGTTGGTTCTGTATGAAGAACGTGATGAAGATCGTTGCCGTGGTCGCTCTGGTGCTGGCGGTGGGCGTGGTGTTGGCGCTGAAGGAAGGGGGCGATACCCCCGCGCCCGATGCCGGACCGGCGACTCAATCGACACGGACGACAACGGGCGAATCCGTTGACGGTCCGCTGCCGCGACTCGTTTCGCTGGGCGCGGGCAAATGCGTGCCGTGCAAGATGATGGAGCCGATCCGCGAGGAGCTGCGGGAAGAGTACGCCGGCCGGTTGCGGGTCGTGTATCACGATGTCTGGCAGGATCGCGCGATCGGCGAACAGTACGGTATCCGCCTGATTCCCACGTTGATCTATTTCGATGCCGACGGCAACGAGCTTGGCCGTACCGAGGGGTACAAGACCAAGCCGGAGATCATCGAGGCGTTTCGTGACTGGGGCGTTGACCTCCACCATGCGGAGGCCGATGAGGCGGACGGCCGCGAGGCGCCGGACGCATCCGTCCCCGCGGCCGCCGACCTTCCGCCGGTCGCCGCTCCGGCGAACGACCCGCAGAAGACCGACCCGGCGATGACGCTCGGCGAGGCCTATCCGCTGCTGGGCGACGGACCGCTGGGCGCAGCGGCGCTCACCCGTCTGCCCGCGGGCCGGGTGCTGCAGGCCGGCGAGGTGGCCGTCACAACCGATGACCTGAAGACGACGGTCGATAACGCCCAGCCGCAGACCCGGACGAAGTTAAAACAGCAGCAGCTGTTCCTGCTCGAACAACTGGCCACACAGCGACTGCTCGCCGCGGAGGCCCGACGCGCCGGCGACGATCGCGCCAATGCCCCGGCGGCTGACGACCAACAGGTCATCCAGGACTATCTTGGATCGGTCGCCGGCGACGTCACGATCTCCGACCGGGAAATTCGTCAGTTTTACCAGGCCAACTCAGCCATGATGGGCGGCGCGCCCCTGGACCAGGTCCGGAATCAGATCAGGCAGTATCTGTTGGGTCAGGCCCAACAGGCACGCGTGACTCAACACATCGAGAAGCTCGTTCGCCGGGCGGACGTCCAACTCGATCGACAGTGGGTCGGGGCGCAGGCCGAGGTCGCCCTGGACAATCCGGTCGACCGGACCCGCGCCGACGGCAAGCCCGCCATGATCGACTTCGGCTCGCACGGTTGCGGCCCCTGTGACATGATGACGCCGATCCTCGAACGATTGGCAAAAACGTACGACGGCCGGGCTGAGATCCTGTTCGTGCCCGTGAACGCGCATCCGATTCTCGCCGCCCGATACGGAGTGCAGGGCATTCCCACCCAGATTTTCTTCGACGCTGAGGGACGCGAGGTCCACCGCCACACCGGCTTCCTCGCCCAGGACCAGATCGAATCCCGGCTTTCGCAGATGGGGGTACGCTGATCCATGCAGGCGATCTTCGAGCAACTCAACAGCGCCATGTCGGCCTCGATCGGCCTGGCGCTGACCGCGGCATTCATCTGGGGCATACTGAGCATTCTGCTCAGTCCCTGTCACCTCGCGAGCATTCCGCTGGTCGTCGGTTTCGTCAACGGCCAGGGCAAGGTCACCACCGCCCGCGCCTTTGCCCTGGCCAGTCTGTTCGCCCTGGGCATCCTCCTCACCATCGCGGCGCTGGGCGCGATCACCGCCGCCGCCGGCCGCATCGCCGGGGATGTCGGGGGATGGGCCTACTACGCCGTGGCGGTGATCTTCCTGGTGGTCGGCCTGCACCTGCTGGACGTGATCCCGATGCCGCTGTCCGGGCCGGCCAATGTCTCGGTCAAACGCAAAGGGCTGTGGGCGGCGCTGCTGCTGGGGCTGATCTTCGGCATCGCGCTCGGCCCGTGCACGTTCGCCTACATGGCCCCGGTGCTCGGGGTGACCTTCAAGGTCGGGGCGGACCAGCCGATCTTCGCCGGTTCGCTGCTGCTGCTCTACGGCGTCGGCCACTGCTCGATTATCGTCGTCGCGGGATCGGCCAGCGGGTGGGTGCAGCGTTATCTGAAGTGGAATGAGCAAAGCGGCAGCGTGACCTGGCTGCGCCGCGCCTGCGGGGTGGGGGTGATCCTCGGCGGGCTGTGGCTGATCTACATCGCGCCGTAGCGAGCCGCCCGAACACGCCACCGAATCCTCGGCTTGCTTCGTGGTCCGCCTGCCTCTAACCTTCGCGGCGGTTGCGTGACACCGGGCCTCTGGAACTGCCTGGCGCGGGAAACGGAACGACCAGCGGCGGTGATCCATGGCCGAATGGAAAAGGAATGTTGATTTCATTGACCGGGCTTATGCCTGCCGTGGGCCAAAGTTGATCAGTGGTTTTTCACGCCCGCTTTTTCATAATGTGCAAGGGCTGTTTTTCGGTCGTAAGTTCAATAAGCGCGCCTATGGCGGCATGATCCGTCATTCCGAGGGGGCGATGCTTCGGCACTGGGCCGCTCAACTCCCCCGCGACGCGGTGGTGGTGGAAATCGGTTGTTACGGCGGACTCTCCACGAGCTATCTGGCCTCCGGCTGCGGCCCCCGCGGCGGGCACGTCTACGCCATCGATCCCTTCGACACGCAACTCGAACGAGAGGCCGCCGAGGGCGACGGCCTGGTCGCGCTGGAAGGTAAACCATCGCGTGAACGGGTGCGGGAACGCCTGGCCCGCGCCGGGCTGGCCGATTGTGTCACGTTGCTGACCGGCTTCGCCGAACAGGTGGTGACCACGTGGGACAGGCCGATCGACATGCTGTGGATCGACGGCAACCACGATCGAGCGTGGGAGGACTACCAGGACTGGGCCGGCCACCTGAAGGGCGGGTCACGGCTGGCGTTGCACGATGCGCACCCGAAACTGGGCTATCCGCAGGTGGCCGAGGCGGCGCGGCAAATCTTCAGTGACGAGCGATGGACGCGGCTGGAGCATGTCAAGAGCATCATGACCGGAGTGCTGCGCGCCTGACGCCCGACTCGTCGTCTTCTTTCATGGCCGCTGCCGTGCCGCAGGCGGCCACCCCGGTACACGAGACATTGCCGACACCCGGTTACACCGCGTCCGCGGCGCGGCGGTCATCGTCGGCGGGCTGTGGCTGATCCACATCCCGCCTTGAGCGCAGGTGGGGCGCTTGACATGGCGCTTCGACGGACTACAATTCGATACATGGCGAAGTGACGTAGTAATCCAAGGAATGACCTGTGACCGAATTCGTGGCGATATCCAAGGCGTTGGGCGATGAGGGCCGGGCGCGGGCCATGATGGCCCTGGCCGACGGCGAGCTGTGTCTCTGCCAGATCATTGAAGTGCTCGGGCTGTCGCCTTCGACGGTGTCCAAGCACATGTCGATCCTCCAGCAGGCGGGGCTGGTCGAGCGGCGGAAGGACGGCCGGTGGCATTACTACCGGCTGGCCGGTCGCGATGCGTCGCCGGTCGTGCGGCAGGCGATCCGCTGGACGCTCAAGTCGCTGGAGAACGAGAAGGTCGTCGTGACCGACGCGAAAGCGCTGTGCTGCGTTCGCGAAAAAGACCGGAAGGAGTTGGCCGCATGCTACAGCGCAAAGTGAAAGGATTGTTCCTCTGCACGGGCAACTCCTGTCGCAGCCAGATGGCCGAGGGGTGGGCGCGCCACCTCAAGGGCGACGTGATCGAGCCGTACTCCGCGGGCATCGAGAAGCATGGCCTGAATCCCCATGCGGTCAAGGTGATGGCCGAGGCCGGCGTGGATATCACCGGCCACGCGAGCAAGACGCTGGACGACCTCGACGGCGTCGCGTTCGACTACGTCGTCACCGTCTGCGGCCACGCCCACGAGACCTGCCCGATGTTCCCCGGCGATGCGAAGGTGATCCACGTGGGTTTCGACGATCCGCCGAAGCTCGCCGCCGATGAAACCGATCCCGACAAGGCGCTCGGCCACTACCGCCGCGTGCGCGATGAGATTCGCGCCTTCGTTGAAACCCTGCCCGAGTCGCTTGACGCTCAGGCGACCCCGTGAAGCTAAACCCTGATTGGAGTGACCATGATGACACGAATCGAAGTCTATGACCCGCCGATGTGCTGCAGCACGGGTGTCTGCGGCCCGGAACCGGAAGAACAACACTCGCGGTTTTCCGCCGATCTGGATTGGCTCAAACACCAGGGCGTGGGGGTGCGTCGCTACAACCTGGCGCAGGAGCCGGCCGCATTCACCGCCAACCCGCAGGTCAAGCAGGTCGTCGACGCGACCGGTGGCGACGGGCTTCCGGTCGTGGTCGTCGACGGTCGGGTGGTCAGCCAGGAGGAATATCCCACGCGGCGGCAATTGGCCGAACTGGTCGGGCTCGACGGGCCTGCTGCGGAAGACGATGAGCCACCCGCGACCATCGAACAGCCGCCGATCTTCGACGAGCGGATCGCGGAGCTGGTCGCCATCGGCGCCGCCATCGCCGCCAACTGCGAGCCGTGCCTGAAATACCACCATCGCAAGGCCACGGAACTGGGCGTCGCTGACGACGACATGATCCAGGCGGTGAATGTCGCACTGCAGGTCAAGGAGCAGCCGGCGAAGATGATGGTCCGACTGGCGCAGCGCCTCATGGTCCCCGATGCGGCGGAAGCGGGCGGCGGATGTTGCGGCGGCTCGGAAAACAGCGGCTGCTGTTGATTCAAGAATCCATCACCGGAAAGTGTGACAACCATGATGTGGTACGAACAAGCCAATCGATTTCTGTTTTTCACGGGCAAAGGTGGCGTGGGGAAAACCTCGCTGGCATGCGCCACGGCGATCAAGCTGGCCGACGCCGGCAAGCGCGTGCTCCTGGTGAGCACGGACCCGGCCTCCAACCTGGGGCATGTGTTCGAAACGGAGATCGGCGAACAGGAGCCCACGCCAATCGCGCAGGTTGCCAACCTGCATGCGTTGAACATCGACCCCGAAGCGGCGGCGCAGGCGTATCGGGATCGCATCGTCGGGCCGGTGCGCG
>CAYFQS010000261.1:0-5665 GCA_964345245.1 uncultured Planctomycetaceae bacterium
GTGTGGGTCATCGTCACCGTGTACGTGCCGGTGGCGGTGTAGACGTGGCGAACGTCAGCGCCGGCGGCGGTCTGGCCGTCCCCGAAGTCCCACGCAACCTTCCAGCCGGCGGGCTTGTCGCCGGCGTCGGCGATGAAGCGGTACTGCGTGTACTGCCCCGCGGGGCGCTGCTGCGGCCAGACGCTGTCGACGAGCCGCGGGTGAATCATCGCGGTGGGCCTGGCGCCGGCCGTCTCGTAGCGGACGACCTTCGCGGCGTGCGGCCGGGGGAAGCGGTCGTTGGGGATCGACCACAGGCGGTCGCCGCCGGGCGGCTTCCAGCCGAGGAACATGACCTGGTAGAGCAGCACCTCTTCGTGGTAGTACTCGACGTAATGCCGGCCGGCGTCGAGGGTGTGGGTCGCGGACTTCTGGCCGTACTCCCCGCGTTTTTCGGTATGCCGGCCGGGCCAGTGCACGAGCGTCTGGCCGTCGAGGAAGCTGAAGCTCGCCTCGTTCGAGGCGGTGCAGAAGTCGTACTCGCCGGAGCGAGGCAGGTCGATCCAGCCGCGGTAGACGCTGATGAAGTGATCGCTGTTGCCGAAGGGGTTGACGCCGTCGCTGATGTTCCTGCGGTAGCCGGCGCCGTCGAGTCGACTCGAGCCGGCGACGAGTTCGGCCATCTGCCCCACCGTCTCGGGATTGGGCGCTTCTTCGGGGCGGCGCATGGTGATGAGGGTGAGCCCGGTGCGTGGAATCCAGCCGTCGGCGGCGGGGCCGGGCCGCGGCGGGCCGGAGCCGGGGGCGAGCTCGTCGATCGCCCGCATGGAGTCGAGCTTGGCGGAGGGGTTGGCGAAGTAGACGTAGAACTCGCCGCCCGGCCGGGGCGAGCGGAAGCTGATCAGCGTGTCGCGCCCCGGGGCGTGGTAGGTGACCTGGTAGGGCACGGGTTTGCCCGCCGCATCGAAGATGCGGTAGTCCGCGGCGTCGTCCTGCGTGAGGCCGTTGTGATGAATGCGGAGGCGGGCGACATCGACGTTCGGGCTGCCCCCGCCGGTGACTTGAACAACGGCGCGGTGCGACCAGCCGTCGGCGTGCCACGGGGCGGCGGCGTGGGCCGCGGGGCACGCGAGCAGGGCGCTGAGCAGCAGGATCGACGGGATTCGGGTCAGCATCTTCATTGCGGATCAGGCGGCGTTGCTCGGACACTTGCGGAGAAGCACGGGCAAGGGCTCGTCGCGGCGACGCCCCTTGTCCACGGCGCCGATGGCTCGTTGGCCGGGATCGCACGGCCGGGGGCGCGCTGCGCTACGCATCCGACCGTGGCGTGGAACTCGCGGTGGCTCGGTCGCTCATTCGCCGGCGTTCCGGGAGATCGCCTTGTAGTACTCGCCGACGATGTCCTCGTAGCCCTCGGGCAGGGCCTGCTGCACGCCGGAGGAGATTTCCTCCCGCATCTCCTGCGGCAGGTTCGGGGCCTTCTGCATCGAGAGATTCACCGCCTGGTCGATCTCGGCGTACCCGGCGCGGAGCTGGCCGAGGGCCATCTTCCGCTTGCGGGCCGCATCGTCGTACCGCAGGTCGCGATAGTCCTGCTCGGCGGCTTCCATGAGGGTGATCGCCCGCTGGACGCCGCCGAGGGGCCGGCCGGCGTAGTCAAGCTGGCGGGCGACCTGCTGGGCCTGCTCGCGGAGCATGGCCATGTTCTTCTGGAGTCGCTCCATGTCCTTGACGAAGTCGGGCGGGGCGTTGCCCTGGAGGCCGCGCCGGCCGCCGCCGGTCTTCTTCCCGCCGCCGGTCGAGCCGCGCGGGTCGAGCTGCTTGCCCGCCTCGGGCACGCCCTCCTCGTACTGCTCGTTGGTGAGCCGGGCGGGCGTGGGCCGGCCTTCCAGGGCGCGGGACTCGGCCCCGACCATCTGCCCGGTCGCCCGGCCCCGGCGGCCGCTGCCGCTGCGACCGCCCATCTCGCTGGAGTTCGGAAGCTGGTTGCCCGTCTTCCCGCTGGCGTAATACGAGCTGATCGGCCCGTCGCCGATCTCCCAGCCGACCTGCATGTTCCCGCCCCAGGCGCCGGTGATGTCGTCGGCCTGCTCGTCAAAGTCTTCCACGTCCTCCACGAGGTCGCCGATCATGTCCTGCAAGTTCGACGGCAGCTCGGCTTCAGGCACGTCGAAGGCGCCTTCCATCGGGTCTTCCATCACCCACTTCGTCGAGTCGCCCGCGTGGGGCATCCACATCTCCAGGTCTTCGGCGACTTCCTCGGCCAGGGCCTTGATGCCTTCCTCGACCGGCGTGGCGATCTCCGTGGTCGGCTTTCGCTCCTGCTTCTCGATCTCCTCGAAGATGATCGACATCGTCTCGGAAAGAAACGCGTCGGGCACGAAGCCGTCCGGCAGCTTCACCAGCCCGTCCACCGTGTCCTTCGACCACTTCTTCCATCGGTCGAGGCGGTGCTCGATGTCGTCGATGTTCGCGAGATCCTCGCCGCTGAGCTCGTCGGGATCGCGGCGTTGCGGCATCTTCTCGTAGTCCTCTTCGATCTCCTTGATCTCGTTGAGGAACTCATCGAGGTCCTTGGCGAGCTTCTCAAGGACGCCGGTGACCTCGCGATGCTTGGCCGGCTCGGCGTCCCGGGCCTTCTTGAGCCGCTGGCGGACCTGGTCGGCCCGGTTCAGCCGCAGCAGAATCTCCTCCAATGCCGCGATGATCTCGTCCTGGATCGGCAGCGACTGCTCGGCGATCGGCTTGCCTTCGCTGAGCGTGAGCGCGTCGCGGTAGCTTTCCAGCAGCGTGATGACCTTCGGCATCGGCTCCCCGCCAAGCTCGCGGAGCTGCTCGATGATCGTGGTCGCGGGGAAGGTGTTGCGCTCCATCACGTCGGCGAGCCGGATGGTCTGCCGGCGGATCATGCTCTGGCGGTTGACCAGCGATGCGGCGGGCTTGTGCTCCGCGGTCTCCGCCCGGTTCTGCCGCTGCAGGCGGATCAACTCGCCGATGACCCGCGCGTAATCCGAGAGCTGCTTCTCCAGAAGTTGCCGGGCCTGCTCGGCGGTGAGCACGACGAGATTGAACTTCCGCGTCTCCGCCCGGCCGGGACCGTCCGCCGCGATGTTGTTGCGGTCGAAGGCGACGGCCCAGTATTCCATGCGGTCGCCGCCGGTCATCCCCAACTGATCGACGGTGCGCCGCAGTTCGAACTCCACCCGGCGCTTCGGTTCCCCCTCGGCAGGCCATTGCTGCAGGAGCGTCGACTCCTCGGCGTTGTTGATCGTGGCGAGCATTCGCACGTCGCCGAGCCCGTAGTCGTCCTGGGCGACGATGGTGAAACCGACCTCGCCGTCGGGACGGAGTTGAATGTCCCGCGCGGGACGGGCGAAGGCCACCGCGGGCGGAGCGTCGGTTTCCAGCGTGATGGTGTACGTGGTCGGCTCTTCAATCTCACCCCATTGCGGGTCGTGCATGATGGCGCGGTACGTGCCGCGCTGCTCCAGCGTGAGGCCGGTCTGCCAGGTCAACTCATCATCGCCGGCCGTGGTGGCGAGCGGCTTGCCGTCGAGGTTGAGCGTCAGGCCGTCGAGCGCTTTGTTCACCCGGAAGGTGAGCAGAGCGGTGGTCTGCGGCAGGCCGTGCAGGTGACCGTCGAAATCATCGACGGCGCGCTCGGCGATGCCGGTGTACTCGGGATAGCGGTAGGTGACGGCGATGGACTCGACGCGGGGCCGGTCGTCGACCACGACGCGGTACGAGTCGCTTCTCGCATCGCCGGCCGTGACGTGGAAGCGGAAGTCCGATTCCAGATCGCGGAAGGTGTGGGCGAACTTGCCGCGGGCCACGGACTGCATGGCCACGGCCCGCTCTTCGCCGCGGGCGTTGGTCCGGCGGACGGTCGCGGTTTCCGGCACCTGCCAGTCGGTGTCGACGGAGGCGGTGACGGTGAGCGAGCGGCCCTCGAGCAGGCGCTGGCCGGGATCGAGATCGACGCTGAGCCGGGTCCAGGTGAAGGGCGGGACATCGGAGCCGGGCAGGAGCACGCGGGCCATCGCGGCGCGGGCGGCGGGGCCGGCGATCAGCACCCACGCGATGGCGACCACCAGCACCACGCCGAGGGCGAGCCCGTGGCGGCGGAGGGCCGGGCCGGTGACGGCCCGGCCGGGGTCGATCTCGTCGGTGGCCCGCACGCCGTCGGTCACGATGGCGTCGATGAGCTTCGGCGCCGCGGGGTGTTCTTCCCGGCCGAGTTGCAGGGCGTTGATGAAGCGATTGCGCAGCTCGGGCAGGCGCCCTTCGAGCAGGGCGGCGAAGAAGTCGTCGCTGTGGCCGGTCATGGCCGGCCGGGCGACCAGCCGCCAGACGCAGGCGATCAACCCGCCCCAGAACACGATCCCCAGCACCCAGCGGCCGACCGGCCCGAAGTGCGCGAGCTGATCGAGAATGCCCGCGGCGATGAGGATGCCGAGCACGATGCTGCAGGCAAGCAGCATCCCTTCGAGCATTCGGCGCGTGCGCCAGGCGCGGCGGACGGTGTCCACGGTGTTAACGAGTTGGAGATATGCTTCAGTCATGGCGTTTTCCAGATTGCGAACAGACAAGTAGTGATCGTACGGCGCCGGGGTTCACAGCATTCGGATTTCGAGTGTTCCCCTTCATACCAGTCTGTTTCTACGTCGTACGACCCACTCAAAGGTCACGAGAATGAGGAACAGAATGAACAGGCCAGGCGAGTTCCACACGTCGCTCGTCCTCGCCTCGTACGTCACGCGCGGGGTGGTGGGCAGTTCCTCGATCATGTCCACCGCCTGCTGCCGGTCGCTGATTTCAGCATAGCGCCCGCCGGTGTTCTGGGCGATCTGCCGCAGGATGACGGGGTGGGTCGACGGATCGTCGAGTTCGAGCTGCGAGCCCTCGACGAAGAATTCGCTGACCTGGTTGGCCACGTCCTGCCCGCCGTCGTCGCCGGTGCGGAGAAGCCGGGCGGTGACTTCGAACCGCCCGCCGCGGTCGGGGAAGTAGCTCGCCGTCCAGAGGTTCGGATTGACCGGATCGGCGTTGGGCGACAGCGAGGCGGTGCGGCCGTCCGGCGTGACCACCGCGAGTTCGAGGTCGGTCGTGTCGGCCTCGCCGCCCGGCAGCATGACCGCGGGGTTGCGGCGGACGGAAATCCCGACCCGGCGACCGCGCTCGTACGACGCGGCGTCGGTCGTGACCGTCAGCGCGGTGCGATCCGAGGCGATGTCACGCTGGGCGAGCCAGCGCGCCATCTGCGACCAGAAGCGGATGTAGAGCGTGTCGGTCCGACCGGTCAGCCGCGCCAGGCGCGACCAGCGCCAGGTCGTATCTGCGGTAAGCACCGCGCACACGCCCTTGCCGTACGGCTGCGTGGCGAGCACCACGTATCCCCGGCCTTCCTCGTCCATCGGGTTCATCTGCGGATGCCGGGCGAGCACGGTCGCGCCCGGCTTCGCCCCGCGCACCGCGGTGATGCCCTTCAGCCGGGGCGTGGTCTGCCAGAGTTGAGCGTCCCGAGCCATGTCGCCGGTGATCGTCAGCGCCGGGTGTCGCCGGCCTTCCGCGGTGAGCGAGAAGGTGAACGGCTCGTCCACGTGCTGGATGCCGGACGGGTCAAGCTCGACGGGCAGCACGTCGGCAAGGGGCGTGCGGCCAAGCCCGCCGTCGGCCAGGTTCAGGT
>CAYFQS010000262.1:0-5648 GCA_964345245.1 uncultured Planctomycetaceae bacterium
GGGCTCGGGCAAGTCGACCTCGCTGGCGGCGATGATCGACGCGATGAATCAGCGCTACGCCAAGCACATCATCACCCTGGAGGACCCGATCGAGTACGCCTTCGTCTCGCACAAGGCGGTGATCGAACAGCGTGAACTCGGCGCCGACACGCCGACCTTCGCCAGCGGACTGCGCCACGTCCTGCGTCAGGACCCGGACATCATCCTCGTGGGCGAGATGCGCGACCTCGAGACCACCGCCGCCGCCATCACCGCGGCGGAGACCGGCCACCTCGTGCTCTCCACCCTGCACACGATGAACGCCTCGCAGACGGTGGAACGCATCATCGACATGTATCCCGCGGATCAGCAGAACCAGATCCGCTCGATGCTCGCGAACACGATCCAGGCGGTGATCTCGCAGAAGCTGCTGAAGCGCAACGACGCCAAGGGCATGGTCCCGGCGGTGGAGATCATGCTTGCCACGCCGGCGATCCGGAACATGATCCGCGAGAACCGTCTGTTCGAGATTCCCAACGTGATCGAGACCAACCGGTCGATGGGCATGCAGAGCTTGGACAACGCCATCGCCGAGCTCTACTTCAACGGAATGATCGACCGTCAGACGGCGATCATGAACGCCGCCTATCCCGAGAAACTCGAGCGACTGCTCGCCGCATAACCCTCCGGCGTCAGGGACGACAACGTCCGCCCCGGACGCGGAACCCACAGCGGAGCGACATGCCACACTACCGATACCAGGCCAGGACACGCGAAGGGAAAATGAAGGCGGGCGTGCTGCCGGCAAACACCGCCATGGCCGCCGCTCAGGCACTGCGCGGCCAGGGCCTGCAGGTGCTCACCCTCACCCCGATCGAGAAGACCGCCCAGAGTTTCCTCCAGAAGCTTCGGTCGGTGAACTATACCTCCGGCCCGTCTCAAAAGGACGTGCTGGGGTTCACCACGCAACTCGCGGTGATGATCCGCGCCGGCATCTCCCTGCGCAACGCCATCGAAGGCATCGCGGATCAGACGGAGAACCCGAAGTTCAAGGAGATTCTGCAGGAGATCAAGCAAGACGTCGAAGCGGGCAAGAGCTTCTCCGAAGCGCTGGCCAAGCATCCGAAGCTGTTCGGACCCCTGTACGTGAACATGGTGCGGGCCTCGGAAATGAGCGGGTCTTTCGCCCGCATGCTCGACCGCATCGCCGCTTACAAGTCGCAGCAGATCGAAACCAAGTCGATGGTCCGCGGGGCGATGATCTATCCCGCGGTGATCTTCACCATGGCCATCGGCACCACGATCTTCCTGCTCACCTTTGTGCTGCCGAAGTTCGGGGCTGTGTTCAAGGGCAAAGAGTCGGTCCTGCCCTGGCCGACCAAGTTCCTGATGGGGCTTTCGGACGTGATGGTCAGCTACTGGTATCTGGTGTTGCTGGGCGTGCTGCTGGTGCTCACCGCGTTCATCATGTTCATCAGGACCGACGGCGGCCGGGCGTGGTGGGACAAGACGAAGCTGACGCTGCCGCTCCTTGGCCGCATGTTCCGGGCCCTCTACATCAGCCGGTCGTTGCACACGATGGGCGAGCTCGTGAACGCGGGCGTGCCCATGCTCGATACGCTGTCGATCACGGGCGACATTTCGGGCAACCTGCTCTACCGCCGGCTGTGGCGGGCGGTCTACAACGCGGTGAAGCAGGGCAAGAAGATCGCGGCCGGCCTCGGCCGCACCCCACTCCTGCCCAAGAGCGTGATGCAGATGATCAGTGCCGGCGAGGAGTCGGGCAAGCTCGGCGAAGTGCTCGACGAAGTCAGCACCTACTACGCCAAGCAACTGAAGGAAACGATCAAAACCGTGACTTCGATGATCGAGCCCGTCATGATCATGTTCATGGGCGCGATCGTCGGGTTCATCGCCATGGCGATCATTCTGCCCATCTTCAAGATGAGCAGTCTGGTCAAGTGACCGTTGAATGACCGAAGCAACCGTGCGAACCGACGACCGGAATCGCCAACCCGCAGGAGCGCAACGATGAACGGCAACCGCCCCCGGACGCCCCGGCATCCCCGGCACCACACGCGGCGCGGCGCAGGCGGGTTCACGTTGATCGAGGCCGCCCTGGTGACGGTGATCGTCGGGGTGGGGGTGCTGGCGATCGTCGCCGCCCAACAGGCGTACATCCAGAAGAACGACTGGGCCCAGCGGGTCAGCACCGGCCTGCTGCTCGCCAACGAGCTGCGCGAGCTGACCATGCACATGCCCCAGCACGACCCGATCACCGGCACCGCCTGGTGGGGCCCGGAACCCGACGAAACCTCGGTCGAACATTACGACGATCTCGACGACTTCGACGGCCCCGCGGGCGAGGGGATCACCTTCAGCACGCCGATCACCGCCCTCGCCGAGCAGGTGCCCGACATGCCGGGCTGGTCGCAGCAGGTGTGGGTGGAGAACGTGCTGCCGAACTTCGTGAGCATGGAAAACCCGCCGCCTGACAATACGACCGACCTGCTCCGATTCACGGTGCGGGTGCTGTACCAGGGCCCGGGCGACGACCAGGCCCGGGAGATCACGCGGTTGACGTGGGTAAACGCCGGCGGCCTGTAGTCGCCGGCCATTCGGGCGCGCCAGGGTCCAGGGCGACAGCCAAACGGACGGAGGCGATCGGAGCTCGGACATGAAACGACTGAACCGAAATCGCGGCGTCGCATCCATCCTCGCGATGATGTTCTTGGTGATCTTCGGCGCCCTCGCGGCGGCGATGGCCATCGTCGCCCAGGGCAACCTGCAGACCGCCCGCACGTACCAGCAGGTCAACCGCTCGCTCGGCGCCGCCGAGGCGGGCCTGCACTTCGCCAACTACCGCCTCGGCGAGATCTCCCGCACGATCACCACCTCGGCCGGCGAGATCGACAGCGACCTCGCCGACCAGATCTGGATTGTCCTCCGCGACGCGATCATCGACGAAATGGGTGACGAGTTGCACAGTCTCGAGCCCTATGAGTATGACGAGTTGACCGGGCGGATCACCCTGGGACGGATTCCGGTGAGCGATGCGGACAACGCCCCGACGTTCCAGATCGTGATCGAGCGACATCCCCTCACGGGCGAGGATTACGGCAGCGCCTCCTACCAGCGCGACCCCTACAACGTTTCAGGCGGCAATAACAAGTTCACCGCCGACGGCGAAGCGGTCACGTCCGAGAATCCCGTGACCGGCCACTGGATTCGCGTGCAGAGCATCGGCGTCGACGGCGACTACCGCCGAGGCGTCGAGGTCGACTTCCGCATTGACAAGAAGGTCCGCTATGCGATCCTCTCCCGCAACCGCGTGATGATCGGTCGCAACGTGATCATCGAAGGCGCGATCGGCAGCGCGTACACCATGACCGATTACCAGCACGGCCACCCGGTGCAGGTCCGCGACAACTTCCACGATCTCGATCCGCAACTCGACGACTGGCTGAACGCACTGCAGACCTACCTGGCCGACAACGATATGAACAGCGACAACCGCGTGCGTCTCGCCGACTCGCGGGAGAGCGCGAACCTCGCCAACGCCGTGAGCTACGACCGCAACGGCGACGGCTTCGTCGACGGCTACGACATGTTCCTGCTCCGCTACGACGAGGATGGCAGCGGCGGGCTGAGCACCGACGAATTCTCTGACAGCGGCGCCCTGGTGGATGACCAGCTCTGGCGGCTGATCAACGAAACGAAATACCCCGCGGGCACCCAGTTCGACTGGGTGAACGATCGCGTGATGCTGCCGGGCGATACGGACTGGACCGACGCGTCGGCTGACTTCGCCAGCATCGACGACAGCGACGAATACGCGAAGATTCACGGCCAGCTCGTGCTCGCCGCCGCGGTGAACGACTGGGAGAACGGCGCGGCGGACGGACCTTACCAGGAGTACCTCCGCGGTCCCATCAGTCCGGACCCGCAGGAAGCGCCGCTGACTTTCGAGGCGGACGAAGAGCAACTGGCGTCCTTCTCACCGTCGGACTTCGACGTGTCGTCGTACCGCGATCTCGCGACGGGCACTCTGGCCGACCAGACCGCCGATCCCACCGCGAACGATCCCGATTCGCCCGCCGCGTACACCCCGGCGAGCGCCGAGACGATCGAGAGCGTGCCCTACGACTCGCCCTACCCGTACGATCACTACGAGCGGCCGATCTACGAGAACATGGTGTTCACCAACGTGTCGATTCCCCGGGGCACCAACGCGGTGTTCCGCAACTGCAAGTTCATCGGGGTCACCTTCGTGGACGCCGCGGAAGACAACGACGACGAGAACTTCAGTTACGCCGGCATGCAGGACGAGAACGGCGACAACGTTTACACGAACGTCTCCGCCGTGGTCGATGGCGAGGAGGTGTCCGACACCAAGCCGCTCGGCAACAACCTGCGGTTTGAGGATTGTGAATTCGAAGGCATGGTCGCCACGACCACCGCCACCGCCTATTCCCACACCCGCAACAAGCTGCAGTTCACCGGCAACACCGTTTTCGACCTGGACTCCGAGGAACTCACCGCGGAGGAGAAAGCGATGTTCCGCAAGTCCACGATCATGGCCCCGCAGTTTTCAATCGACATCGGCACGTTCACCGACCCGACGAACCCCAACGAGATGACCACGCTGGACGGCACCATCGTGGCGGGCGTGCTGGACATTCGCGGCCAGGCCCGGATCGACGGGTCGATCATCACCACCCACGAACCGGTGCCGGGCGAGGGGACGCTCCGCAACGGCGGCAACCCGGCGAACTTCAACACCACGCTCGGCTACTTCGAGTCCAGCGCCGGCGACGCCGAGGCCGAGGTGCCCACCGGCGGCTACGGCAAAATCATCATCCGCTACGACCCGGACCGGGCCCTGCCCGACGGGATCACCGGACCGATCGAATTGCGTCCGACCCTCGCCACTTACGCCGAAGGAGGTGGATGATGTACCGAAGCGACAAAGCGACGAAGCGACGAAGCGACGGAGCGGGAGTGGGCAAAGGCACGGAGGCACGCAATGCGTCCGGGCGTCGCCGACAGGCCGGGATCAGTATCGTGGAACTGCTGATCGCGCTGTCGATCTCGGCGTTGCTGCTGACGGCCACGATGGTGGCGATCAATGCGAGCTTTCACGCTTATGCGTCTGCCTCGCGGTCGGGAGCGGCGAACGCCGCCACGCGCCTCGTCATTCAACGGGTGCTGAGCATGGTGCGTACGGGCACGCTGCACGACGCGTATGACCCGGACGAAGCCCTGGTCACCCTCGGCACGCCCGCCGCCGACCCGGTCCAGTCGGTCGGTATTCAGATGGTCACCCAGGACGGCCGACTGGTGAAGCTCTGGTGGGCGGCAAGCGACACCTATGACGACGCCGACGTGGGCGACTTGTGGTACCAGGAAAACAGCGAAGACCCCGAGCCACTGCTCGAGAGGGCGGCGTGTCAACGGACGGCGGACGACGATCCGTACGTGTTCACCCTGGCCAGCCGGCAGACGTCGCAGGGGCTGCTGCTGGCGCGGGCGACGGTCGACCTGGCCGTACACGCACACGAAGACCGCACGATGTCTTTGGAATCCGCGGCAACGGAAGAAACCATCGTCCGCATGGTCGGCTCGACCATGCCGCGGAAGACGATGCTGGAGTGAACCGCGTTAAGCCC
>CAYFQS010000263.1:0-5637 GCA_964345245.1 uncultured Planctomycetaceae bacterium
TCGTCCGTGGTTACCTCGCCCTTCACAATCTCAATGAAGGGGATGAGGTGGGGCGAGAAGGGCGGCATTTATGCCGGCGTGCCCGGCGAGGTGCAGGATGACAAGTTCAACGGCCTGACCGGCGTGGGCGTCGACCGCGAGGGCAACATCTACGTCAGCGGCAACGGCTGGCCGTATCAACACATCGCATCCGGGCTGATGGCGAACCAGACGTCTCTGCGGGCATTCGCCCCGAGCGCGATCGACCAGACCGATCCAAAAGCCAGGTGGATCCTCGATCACCTCGGCTACATCTTCGACGGGGCCACGCTCGATCCGACGGACAAAACCTTTGCCTATGCGGGTGCGGACCAGATCTTCAGAATGGACTGGTCGAAAGACGAGCCGGGTTCAGAGGCGACCTATGAGGCCTTCACCGCCAACCGCCAGGCGTTCCCGATGGAATACATGGGCCGGCGCAGCCGCTCCACGCCTTACGTCCGGCGCATGGAAGGCCAGCGCATCCTGTCCCTCGATGGCAGTCAGTTCTATCGCTTCGATCGCGGTGAGCACGGTTACACAGCGATTCCGGCTGCGAAGATCGCCACGCAGGGTTATAGAAAAACGCCCAAGAAGTGGCCTGAGAATATCTCAGTGAACAAACGCACGCCCTACGTCTGGGTGGACGGCCACGGTGGCGGTCCGGTCGATGGCAAGGCGCAGGAGCAGGAGTACTGGACCGACGAGAAGCTCAAGAGCGGTGCCGGCAGCACGTTCGACATCGACGATCGGGGCGACGTCTGGATCACGGGTGGTTGGCGCAACAAGCGGCTGGTGCGTCTGGCGTTCACCGGATTGAAGAACGGCGTGCCGACGTGGGATCAGCAGCCGGAGGTGATCGAGGTCCCCGAGCCGTTCACTGTTCTCCAGTGGAGCCGGTACGATGCGGCGACCGACACCATGATCCTCGCCGGCCTGGTGCCCCTCTACCCGGGCAGCCCGGATATTCGCAATCGGACCAACTACGTCGCGCAGTATCCCGACTGGAGCAAGGGCAACCGCGAATCGAGCATTGAGTTTCCTCTCACGCTGTTGACCGGCGATTATTTCTGGAACGGCGGGCACGGTTTCGCGGTCGTCGATCACTTCGTCTATATGCCGGGGCGGCCCGGCAACGTCAGCGTGATCGATATGCGCCACGGCAACCGCGTGATCGAGTTCGTGCCCGGCCCGGAGGTCAACGGCCTCGGCGGGGCCTTCGACAAGGACCCGAGTTCCGTGCAGGCGTTCTACCTGCCCGAGCAGAACGAGTACGTGGCGTTGTGCCAGTCCAATGCCTGGGGCAAAATCCTGGTCTATCGCTGGCAGCCGGAGAACACACCCTCGCAGGCCCCGGTCAGCGCGCCGGTGGCGATCGCGCAGATGGGAAGCGGGCAGGTCCGCCTGACCTGGAACACCCGACCCGCCGGGATCATCGAGGGCTATCACGTCTATCGCGCGACCTCGGAAGCCGGGCCTTACCGGAAGATCACCAGCAAACCCCATCCACGGCCCAACTATGTCGACACCGACGCGACCAACGGGACGCGATACCACTATCGCATCAGCCTCGTCAACGCCGCCGGCGAAGGGCCCAGATCGACTCCCGTGGACATCATTCCGACGCAGGCCAAGGCCGAATTCCTTGGGATCGACGCCCGGACCCAGGGCAACTGGCGAGGCAAGTACGGCCGGGATGGTTTTTATATCGTCGGCGACCTCGACAGCGAGAACAACCCGACCCAGCCGGGCTACTTCAAGATCGATGGCGGCAGGGTCCATCGCAAGTCCGGTCACGGCCCAAGGTACAGGCCCATGGATGAAACCCGCTTCCTGCTGAAAGCCGACGAGGACGCCGAAAAGCGGGCGGGCTTTCCCCCCGGCAGCGGGTATACGAAACAGCAACAGGAATACATGCTTGAGTTCACCGACGGCAAGGCGCACACGCTGACGCTGTATGCCGCCGGCGGACATAACAACGGGTTTGCCACACGGGTGAAGTTCGTCGATGCCAGCACCGGCGAAGTGCTCGACGAACGCGAGTTCGCCGCCAAGGGCCAAGACCAGGGCCGGTATATCTCCTGGAACGTAAGCGGTGCAGTGAAGCTTCATTACAACCGAATTCCTGGGAAGGGCTTCGGCAATTACCTGAACGGCTTCTTCTTCGATCCCGCGGAATGAACGATGCGTATACACTTCCAAACATCATGCAATTCACTCTTACGAGGTGCATCATGAACGGCAAAAGGCCCCATGGAATGATCGGTTTCACCCTCATCGAACTGCCCTTCGAGAAGCTCAGGACAACTCGACGAGCTTTTACCCTGATCGAGTTGCTGGTGGTGGTGGCGATTATCGCGCTGCTGATCGGGATCGTGATGCCGGCCCTGAACCAGGCCCGCAGCCAGGCGCTGATCACCGTGTGCCTGACCCAGTGCCGCCAGATGGGGCTGGCCATCGCCCAGTACCAGCACGACTATCAGATGGGCGCGCCTTTCCGGTACGCCAACGGCACCTCGGACTATCCCGGCGAGGCCCAGCACCGGCTTTCGGAGCGGCTGGTCCGGATCGACACCGGCGCGCCGTACCTCGAAGACCCGGAGATGCTCTTCTGTCCCGCCTGGCCCGGCACGTGGGAGGTCTACTGGCATCCGGACGGTTACAGCGGCGGCGGGATCAACTCCACCTACCAGTACACCTATCGGCACGTGGTCCGCGAGATGGACCCGGCCGTGGACGAGACGGGCAATCATACCGACGGGGAGACCGACCTGACCGAGAACGTGCACGACATCCCGCCCGAGTCGCACAACGTGGTGCTGATCGACGGGTGGCACGAATGGACGCCCGGCGAGACGCCTTACAAGCAGGAGCATTACAACGTGCTGTTCACCGACGGCCGCGCCGAGACGCTCGGCACCGATCGCTCGGTGTACCGAAGCTTCCTCTGGAACAACTAGCCCATCGAGGTCAGCGATGAACAGACGAATCGTGATGATCAGCGCCGGCGTCGTGCTTGCGGTTTCCCTGATCGTGATCGTGTGGCAGGGGTGCGGTGGCGGGAGCGAGGTGGCGGCCGAGCCGGTCGCCTATCACTGCTTTGCCTGCGGACACAAGTGGAAAGCCCCGCCGGAATTGCAGCCGACATGCCCCGAATGCGGCGCCCCGGCCAGCACCGTCATGCGAGCCCGCTGCCCCGAGTGCGGGGTGGTGGCGGTGTTCTGGCGCACGCGGAAGCTCGGCCCCGGCCAGTTCGAGTATCAGCTTCGTGACAGCGAGACCTGGAAAGACGAACTCCCGCCCCGCGTGCGTTGTCCGGTGTGCAACGACATGGTGGACCGCAGTCTGCTGATCCAGGTCGATGCCGAGAATACCGGAACACCTTCCGGGGCCGAGCCGCGCCCGTGGGAGGCCCCGAAGTAGACCGCGAGCGATCCGTTTGAGACGAGCCGAGGAAATGAGCGACAACCCCATGAACATCCTCTTTATTTTCACAGACCAGCAAAGGTACGACACGCTGAGTTTCGCCCGCATGTCCGGCTGTCGCACGCCGAACCTCGATCGCCTCGCCGAGCAGGGCATCTGGTTCGACAACAGCTACACCGTGACGTCGATCTGCTCGCCGGCCCGGGCGTCGATCTTCACCGGCGTGTACCCGCACGCGCATGGGGTCCGGACGAATACGAATGAGCCGAAGACCTGGCCGAACTGCGATATCGACCCGAGCTTGCCCGTGATCAGTCAGCAGCTCAAAGAAGCCGGCTATCGCTGCGGGTACTCGGGCAAGTGGCACTGCGGGGAGAAGTACATGCCGTCCCACTACGGATTCGAGGGCATGGACACCGAGGGCTACGGCAAGCCCTACAACACGCCGGAGTACCAGGCATATATCAAGGCGAACGGGTTGGAACTGCCGCATCCGTTCCTGACCCAAAGCAAGCGGCCGGTTCAGCCCGACACGGTGCCCGACGACATGCTCACCATTCCCGGTGCGACGTGGGTCGGCGGGACGCTGCCCGGCCCGGCCGAGGCCTGCGAGCCGGCGTTCGTCGCATCACATGCGATCGACCAACTGAACGACTTCGCCGAGGATCGCAAAACCAACGGCACGCCGTTTTTCCAGGTCGCCGCGTTCTGGGGCCCGCATCATCCCTATTACATCCCCGAACCCTACGCCTCGATGTACGACCCCGACGATGTGGAGCTCTGGGCGAACTTCTACGACGAACTCAAGGGCAAGCCGGCCGCCCACGACCGGCATCGGCGCAGCTTCTACCACGAGCATGTCAACTTCACCGAGCATGACTGGAAAAAACTGATCGCGATGTACTGGGGCTATTGCAGCTTCATCGACGCGGAGGTCGGCCGGCTGCTCGACGCTTTGGACGAGACGGGTCTGGCCGACGAAACCGCGGTCATTTTCACCACCGATCACGGCGATACGAACGGCTGCCATGGCGGGCTGTTCGACAAGGGCTCGTTCATGTACGAGGAGACCTATCACATCCCGCTGATCGCGCGGGTGCCGGGCATCACCACGCCCGGCAGCCGATGCGACGCGCTGGTCTCGAACATGGACATTCCCTCGACGATCCTGGAACTGGCCGGCCTGGAGGTGCCCGAACATCACCAGGGGGCGAGCTTCCTGCCGCTGCTCCGCGATCCCCAGGCCGACTGGCGCGATGATCTGATGTGCGAGTTTCACGGCCTGCGCATCGTCTGCCATCAACGCATGCTGCGCTGGCGGCAGTACAAATACGTTTACAACACGACCGACTGGGACGAACTGTACGACCTGGCCGCCGATCCGCACGAGATGAACAACCGCATCGACGACCCGGCCCTGCGCGAGGTCGCCGACGAATGCCGGCAGCGGCTGCTGCGCAACATCAAGCAGAGCGGGGACGTGGGGCTGGGCACGGCCTGGCAGCACCTGAACTTCGCCTATGACGGGGCCACCAGCCCCTGCGTTCCTGCAAAGTCTGACACCGACACAGGAGAATCACATTGAATTGCAAGACGATCGAGACGATTTACGAGAACCCCCTCGCCGGCCCGTCGGACATCGACGGCTGGCGCATGGAGGGCGACGGCGCGACGAGCTTTCCCATGCGGCGGATGCGCATGGAGGGCACGCGCGACCTCGAAGAAGGCCAGAAGGCCAACATCGTGCACTGGTGCCCCGAGGACTTCCCCGACCACGTTCGCATTTCGTGGGATTTTTATCCCATCCGCGAGCCGGGCTTGTGCATCCTCTTCTTCGCCGCGAAGGGACGCAACGATGAGGACCTGTTTGACTCGAAACTCGCCGAGCGAAGCGGGCCTTACGACCAGTATCACCACGGCGACATCAACGCGCTGCACGTGAGTTACTTCCGAAGGAAGGCCCCGAAGGAACGGGCGTTCACCACGTGCAACCTGCGCAAGAGCTACGGCTTTCACCTCGTGGCCCAGGGCGCCGATCCGATCCCGCCGCTGCCGGAAGCGGTCGGTCCCTACCAGGTGCAGCTCGTCAAGAGCGGGCCGCTGGTCACCTTCGGCATCGGCCGCGGCGAGCGCAATCCGGTGCTGCCCCTGTTCGAGTGGCACGACGACGGTGGTGAGACGGGGCCCGTTCTT
>CAYFQS010000264.1:0-5627 GCA_964345245.1 uncultured Planctomycetaceae bacterium
CACGAATTACTGCTCGTCACTGCATGCGCCCGTATCACTGCTGCCCTGACGTCAAGGCGACGTTCATCGGCCACCCGGTGTTCGACGAGCCGCAGGAAGATCACGAACTGGCGTGGCACGCGATGAACTGGCCGAAGCCGAGGGTGAAGCTCGGCCTGCTGCCCGGATCACGACCGGCCGAGATCGACCGCAACTGGCCGGTCATCCACGAAGTCGCCCGGCGGATGACCCGGGGCACCGGCGATCTCGGCGCGCTCATCGCCGCGGTCGACGCGCCGGCCGCCGAGCGCATTCGCCGCCTCACGCCTCAACTGCCGGACAACGTGCGGCTGGTTACGGGGCAGACCGACGGCGTGCTCGCCTGGGCCGACGTCGTGCTCACCGTGTCCGGCACCGCGTCGCTGCACGTGGCCCGCCACAACAAGCCGATGACGATCCTCTTCCGGGCCAGCCCGGTCATGTGGCACGCGCTGGGGCGCTGGCTGATCGAGACGCGGACGTTCTCGCTGCCGAACCTCGTCGCCGCCGGCGGGCCGACCGACGACCGGGCGAAGCACGTCGTCCGCGAGTTCATTCCCTTCTGGGGCGATCCGCGGCCGATCGTCGACGAGCTCGTGTCGCTGATCGAGGATGACGCGAAGCGGCGGGCCCAGACCGACGCGCTGGCGGGCGTGGCGCGGCAGTTCGAGGGCCGCCACGCCGGCCGCGAAGCGGCGGAAATCATCGCGGGGTACTGGCCGGGGCGATCCGACGATTGATCCGTGGAAACCCGGCCATGGGCAGGCGCCTTTTGGCGGGCCCCGGCGACCGACCCTGCGGGGAGCGTGAAATCTCACGTGGACGAATTCACCCGCGTGGCAGGGCATGCGCCCCTCGCGGGATTGGGGCCGGCTTTCGGAGTTCGGGGGGGTCTTCGTATAATATGCGCGGCTCGGGGACGGTCACCGCGAAGGCGGCGAAAGCGAGGCAAAGCCGTTGGCTGGAACACGAATGCTGGTGGCGGTCAGTTCGCCCTGGGCCAGCGAGAAGATTTTCGAGACCGTTCGCGATCTCGCCGGTCGGCTGGAGGCGTCGGTGGTCGTGGCTCACGTCGCCCGCGCCACCGAATCCGACGAGACGGAGGACGACACCCGCCAGCGGGCCGACCAGACCCTCGCCACGCTCACCGAGAAGCTGAAGGACGTGGGCATCCCCGCGGAGAGCATGCTGCTGTTCGGCGACGACGTGGGCCGGGCGGTGCTCAATGCCGCCAACGCCCACCACGCCACGTTGCTCGTGCTCGGCCTGTCGGGTCGCGGCCGGGTGGCGCGGCTCATCGCCGGCGACGTGCCCCAGCAGATCGTCAAGGCCGCCGATATCCCCGTGTTCCTCTTCCCCCCCGACTGGTCCGGCACGGTCTGACTCCTCGGCGTTTCATTTGCGCTTCAGCGCCTCGTTCAGGGCTTCGTCGACCGTGTCGACGAAGACGAACTCCAGCTTCTCTTTCGCCTCCTCGGTCACGTCGGGCATGTCCTTCTCGTTGTGCTTCGGGAGGACCACTTTCTTGAGTCCGGCGCGCTGGGCGGCGAGGGTCTTCTCCTTGATCCCGCCCACCGGCAGCACGAGCCCGCGGAGGGTGATCTCGCCGGTCATGGCGACCTCCTTGCGACACGCCCGGCCGCTGAACAGCGACGCGATGGCGGTGAACATCGCCACGCCCGCCGAGGGCCCGTCCTTCGGGATCGCCCCCGCCGGCACGTGCACGTGAATGTCGGTGTCCTTGAACGCCTCGGGTTCGATGTCGAGATCGTCCGCCCGGCTCTTGACCAGGGACAGCGCCGCCTGCACCGATTCCTTCATGACCTCGCCGATCTGGCCGGTGAGCGTGACGTTGCCCTTTCCCTCGTAGCGGGCGGCCTCGATGAACAACACCTCGCCGCCGGCGGGCGTGTAGGCCAGGGCGGTCACCACGCCGGGCGTGCTGGCGCGGAGGGCGGTTTCGCGCACGTGCTTCGGCGGGCCGAGCAGTTCGGTGACCGTCTCCGCGGTGACCGACTCTTTTTCGGTCTCGCCGCCGGCGACTTTCGCCGCCACGCCGCGGCAGACCGCGCCGATCTGGCGTTCCAGTTCCCGCACGCCCGCCTCGCGGGTGTAGGCGTCGATGGCCTTCTTCAGCGCCGCCTGGCGCCAGCGGCACTGGCTCTTGCTCAGGCCGTTCTCCTTGAGTTGCCGCGGCACGAGATAGCGTTTGGCGATTTCGAGTTTCTCCCCGTCGCTGTAGCCGGGGATCTCGATCACCTCCATGCGGTCCCGCAGGGCGGGGGGCACGGGGTCCATGTAGTTCGCGGTGGCGATGAAGATCACCTGTGAGAGGTCGAAGGGCACGTCGAGATAGCGATCGACGAAGGCGTGGTTCTGGCGGGGATCGAGCACTTCGAGCAGGGCCGAGGCCGGATCACCGCGGAAGTCGGCCCCGACCTTGTCGACCTCGTCGAGCATCATGACGGGATTGCGGGTGCCCACGCGGCGCATCTCCTGGATGATGCGGCCGGGCATCGAGCCGATGTACGTCCGCCGATGACCGCGCATCTCGGCTTCGTCGCGGATGCCGCCGAGCGACAGGCGGGTGAACTCGCGGCCGAGGGCGTCGGCGATCGACTGGCCGAGCGACGTCTTGCCCACGCCCGGCGGACCGACGAAGCACAGGATCGGGCCCCGCCCTTCCGGGTTCAGCTTCCGCACCGCGAGGTACTCGATCAGCCGCTTCTTGACCTTCTCGAGGTCGAAGTGGTCGCGGTCGAGAATCTCCCGGGCCCGGTCGAGGTCGAGGTTGTCCTCGCTCCGCTTCTTCCACGGAAGCTCGGCGATGGTTTCGACGTAGCTGACGATCACGGAATACTCGGGGCTCGCGGCGGGGATGACGTCGAGGCGCTCGAGTTCGCGATTCGCCTCGTTCATCACGTTTTCGGGCGGGTCGGCCTCGGCGAGCTGCTCGCGCAGCTTCTCGACCTGCTCGCTCGCTCCTTCGCCCTCGCCGAGTTCCTTCTGGATCGCCTTGAGCTGTTCGCGGAGGAAGGCGCGGCGCTGCGTGTCGGAGATGCTGGAGCTCACGTCCTCCTGGATCTTCTGCTGCAGCTTGGCGATGTCGAGCTGGCGGGCGACGTGGGCCTGCACCGACCGAACGCGCTTGTTGATGTCGGTTTCTTCGAGCAGGTCCTGCTTCTGCTCGGTTTCGAGATTCAGATTGGCCGCGAGAAAGTCGGCCAGCGCCCCCGGCTGGTCGATGTTCATCACGATGGTCGCCGCCTGCTCGGGGGCGTTGGGGCTGTTGCGGATCAGCTCCAGGGCGTTCTCGCGCAGGTTCTTCGCCCCGGCTTCGAGGCGGGAGTCTTCCTCAAGCTGCTCCTCGATCACCTCGACCGACGCGGTGAAGTACGGGTCGGTCTGGAGGAACTCGGTCACGCGGATTCGGCGCAGGCCCTGGAGGATGATCGAGATCGTCTCGTCGGGCTGGCGGAGGAGCTTGAGGACCATCGCGGCCACGCCGACGTCGTACAGCCCGTCCGGGTCGGGCGATTCGTCCTCCACGTCGCGCTGGGTGACCAGGCCGATGATCTTGCTCTGCGGCAGCGACTCGTCGAGCATCTGCTTCGAACTGGCCCGGCCGATGCCGAGGGGCATCACCGTGCCGGGGAACATCACCGTGCCGCGGACGGGCAGGATGGGCAGCACCGAAGGGATATCCGACTGCGTCTGCTGGGCCTGCTCGGGATTGACCAGCACCGTGGGTTGACCTTCGGCCTGGCCGTTCAGTTGCGTTACAGAATCGTTCTCGTTCACGTCGTGGCCTTTTTCAGGAATCTCGAGGAGGACGCGTAGCGGCCGGCGGGCTCAGCCCTCCTGCCGCAGGGGCAGGTGAATCCACAGCAGCCCGTTGCGCTGCTCGGCAGTGACCCGGCCGGCGTCGACCATGCGAGGCAACGACAGCGTGCGGCAGAACGGGCCGTGATTGATCTCCATGCCGAGGATGTGCAGCGACTGCTCGCCGTTTCGCGGCGGCTCGGGGGCGTGACGCACGCCCCGGATGGTGAGCTTGCCCGGCTCGACGCGGAGGTCGATCCTCTCGCGATCGACGCCCGCCAGGTCGACGCACACCTCGATCCGGTCCGCGAGCCGATACACGTTCATCGCCGGCCGCCAATGCTCGGTCGGACAGAACTCGGTGAAGTTGCCCTGGCCCAGTTCGTCCATCATGCGGCCAAGCTGCCTGGCCAGATGATCGAAATCACCTCGTTGCGCCGTCTCAATCATGGAAACACCTCATGCGATGCGGTCAGAGATTCACGCTCAACCTCAATCGTATTCGCCGGACATCGGGCTGACAATCGGGCGGATCACCATGAACCGGGAAAGCGGAAAGCGGGAACACCGGAAACCCGGATCAATGACCGCATGCCCCCATGCTCCAACGAAGCTGTACATGGTGACGCCGCCGCGGGGATTCCTTCGGGCATTCCTGCATTCGGATCTGATTCGGGGATTCGGATTTCGACTTTCGGATTTTCCCCCTTTTCCGCATGCCGCCTCGGCGGCTAACATGGCCGCTTTCACGAAAGGCGGTCCCTCATGGCCATGAACGTCGGCATCGTCGGCAGCGGCGCGATCAGCCGGGCCTACCTCAACTACGCTCAGAAATTCGACGACATCGAGATCGTCGCGTGCAGCGATCTGAAGATGGACGCGGCGAAGGAGAAAGCCGCCGAGTTCGGCATCACCGCCATGGCGGTGGACGCGTTGCTGGGCGACGACGAGATCGAACTGGTGCTGAACCTGACCGTGCCGAAGGCGCACGTCGAGATCGGGCTGCGGGCGGTGGAGGCGGGCAAGCACACCTACGCGGAGAAGCCGCTCGGCGTGGACCGCGAGCAGGGACGCCAGCTCATCGAGACCGCGGCGTCGAAGGGCGTTCGCGTCGGCTGCGCCCCGGACACGTTCTTCGGGGCCGGGCTCCAGACGGCGCGGACGCTGATCGACGACGGGGCGATCGGCCGGCCGGTCGCCGCCACCGCGTTCATGATGGGACGCGGACACGAGTCCTGGCATCCCAACCCCGAGTTCTACTACGAGCCCGGCGGCGGGCCGATGTTCGACATGGGCCCCTACTACCTCACCGCCCTGCTGCAATTGCTCGGCGAGGTCGAGCGCGTGGCCGGCTCCACCAGCATCGCCATCACCCCGCGCACCATCACCCACAAGGGACCGGACGGCGGGCCGGGTCCGAAACACGGCAAGCGGATCGACGTGGAGACGCCCGACCACATCACGGGCACGATGGAGTTCGCCGGCGGCGCGATCGCGACGGTGACCATGAGCTTCGCGGCCTACGCCTCGCCCCATCCGCCGATCACCGTGTTCGGCACCGAGGGCACCGTGGCCGTGCCGGACCCCAACGGATTCGACGGCGAGGTGAAGCTGTGGAAGCCGGAGGACCGGGAGTGGAAGCCCGTGCCGCACACCCACGTGACCGGGTACGGCCGGGCGGCGGGGGTGGCGGAAATGGCGTGGGCGATCCGGAACGACCGTCCGCACCGGGCGAGCGGCGAGCAGGCGATGCACGTGCTCGACGCCATGGCCGGCTTCCTCGACGC
>CAYFQS010000265.1:0-5618 GCA_964345245.1 uncultured Planctomycetaceae bacterium
GCGAGCTTCTCCTGGTAACGCTCGCCGCGGTGCATCCACTTGATCGGCGTGTCGTCGCCGGCGTCGGCGATCATCGCCTTGGCCCCGCTGCTCACCGGGGCGAGTGGGTGCTCGTTGAGCGGCAGGTCGGGCAGGATCGGCGTCCACTCGTCAAGCAGATCAGTGAGCTGGCGGGCGATTCGCGTCTTCGCCTGGCCCCGCAGGCCGAGCAGGATGACGTCGTGCCGGCTGAGCAAGGCGTTGATGAGCTGCGGAATCACGGTCTTCTCGAAACCGACGATGCCGGGAAAGAGCGTTCGCCGCTCGCGCAGGGCGGCGATGAGATTCCTGCGGACTTCCTGCTTCACCGGGATCGGCCGATGTCCGGACTCCCTGAGTTCTCCAAGCGTGGCGGGCAGATGCTGGCTCACGAGTCTGGTCTCCCTTCAATGCGTGCACCTCTTTTTAGTCGCGCGGCGGGCCGAAGGCGACTCGCCGCCACGCATGATCGCGCGCCGAACGACGCCAACCATGGCGATGAGCCCGGAAGGAGCCCGCCCATGCCCGAGTACACTCGACTGATGGCGGCTGACGAAGTGCAGACCGAGACGAGCAGGCCCGCGGCGGTCGCCGGCCGGGCGATCCTGATCGCTAACGCGGATGGCGAGTTGTTCGCGGTCAGCGACGCGTGCACCCACGCGGGGGCGCCGCGGAACGAGGGATTCATCGAAGGCAGCCAGATTCAGTGCCCGTTCCATGGGGCGTCGTTCTGCCTCAAGACCGGCCGGACCCTCACGCCGCCGGCCTGCGAGGGCCTCGCTTCGCGCCTGATCCGCGTGATCGACGGCCGGATCGAAGTGGTCGTGTGAGCGATGCGAGCTATCAGGGCAACTCCGTCCGAGTCGACCGACATTCACATCCTGGCAACAGCGGTTAGACTAGGGCCTGCTGATTCACTGTCCTATACAAAGGTATGTCATGGCCACGATATCGTTGCGCTCGCCGCTGTTCACCGACTGGGCCCCACAGTACATCAAGCTCGAACTGCCGGACGTGGAACCCGGTGCCCCGCTCACTCTGGCGGTCGACGGTGAGTCGCATGCGTTTCAGTACACGGGCGACGTCGGCGAGAACGGCGCCGTGGTGATGCTGAAGCTCGGCTTCGCCAGAGACCAGTCGCGCGCGCTGGAGTTCGCCGAAGCCGGGGCAAGCGATACCGAGTTCACCCATGACCGCATCGATCTTGCGAGGGGCGCCGAGATTGGCTTCGGCGACCAACGCATTCGCATCGCCGCGCCGCAAGTCACCGGCGACCGTGTCGCCGGGCCGTTCGCCGAAGTCGCCGGCTACCCCACGACCAGCAGCATCGGCTGCGAGACGGCGTTCGAATCCGCGGAGTTGACCCGCACCAACCGCGGACCGCTGTTCGAGGACTACACGCTCATCTATCGCTTCGATCAGCGCCGCGAATACACGCTTCAGTTCCGTTGCTATCGCGAGGACCCGATGGTCGAGGTGAGCGAGCGATTCTCCCTGGCCATGCACGGCAACCTGCAGTGGACGTTGAACCCGGAGAAGCGGTTTGACCGCATCCTCTCGCACCGCGGTCCGGAATTCGAGGGCGAGCCGCAGCCGAAGATCGACCAGCTCGGCCAGGAGCGCCCCGGCGACGTGCTCTGCCGCATGCAGATGCCCGTGCTCAACGAGTATTTCATCCCCAACAATCGCGGCTGGTTCGCCTTCTTCAGCAGCACGCGCGAAAACGACGGCATGCTCGGGTTCCTCGGGCTCTACGGCCGGCGATGGATGCAGCCGGTCGAGAACAAGCCGGAGCTGCTCGAACGCGGGGGGACGGTGCAGTGGAACGCATCGCTCGAAAGCGGCGCCCGGTACTGGCTGCTGTACCGCGGGCCGGTGGAGAAAGAGTACACCGAAGATCGGCGATTCGTGTTCCATCGTCTGCACGCGCAGTTCAACGCCCTGCGGCTCGATGAGCACCTCGACCTTACGGGCGAGGCGGTGTACGACGCGTCGAGTCACGACCGGCCGGGCATATTCGAGCAAGGCGATTTCCGGGCCGGCATCCCCCGCCGCATCGACGCGATCCCCGCGCTGAAAAAGACGGTGGAGCAGCTCGACCTCGACCCCGGCGAGCGGAACCCGGCTCACTGGAATATCTTCACGGCCCTGGTGAAACCGAGCGATGAAACGCACGAGGCGTTGTACGACGGGCTCATCGCCCGTTTCGTGAAATGGGTGCGGCAGTTCCAGGGCTACCGGCGCGGTCAAGGAGACTACAGCAAGAACGTCATCGGTTTCACCCGGAACCTGCGCGGGCTGATGATCGGCTACGAACTGCTGCGACGAGACGGCTGGCTGGACGACGAGCAGCTTGGCAAGCTCAACGCGTATTTCATCTTCGCCGCCCGGCGGATCATGGACGAGGGCCGCTGGCCCCATTCGCGCACGTGGCGGCATCCCGACCATCCCGAGTCGATCCGCGACATGTACCGCTATGGCGGGGAGCATCGACCGGATCGGCTGGTCTGGACCAACTCGCTGCCGAACTTCCAGTCCGATCCGCTGTGCGCCCTGGCGCATCTCAGCGCGCTGTTCACCGATCACCCGGACACCGGCAAGTGGCGGCGGAAGGCCATCGACGACATCGAACGCCAGCTCACCGCCTATTGCGGGAAGAGCGGAGCGTGGGAAGAGTCGATCAACTACGCCCTCTACACCTTCTCCTACCTCGTGATCACGATGCGAGCGCTCAAGCACAGGGCGGGCGTCGACTACTTCAACGACGAGCGCGTGCGGCGGTACGCGGACTGGCTGTGCCGATTCTTCGGACCTTACGACAAGCGGTTCGAGGCGTACACCTGGCCCGCGATCGGCAACTCCGTGCTGCCGCAACCGGGCGGCGAGTTCCTCCTGGCCTATGCGGCCGAACTCGAAGAGAACGACCCGCTTCGCGACCACTGCCTCGCGGTCTACCAGAAGCAGGAAGAACTCGTCCGGCTTCGCGAGCACTACCCGACGGTGCTGGCGGCGATGGCCCCCGTGCCCGACCGCCAATACGAACTGCCCGATTGTCACAGCGAGCATATGGACGAGGTGGGCGTGGCCATGCGCCACGAGCACAAGACCGACCGGGAGAGCTATCTCTTCCAGAAGATCGGCTTCGCCAAGGATCACTACGAAGGCGATGAGTCCGCCTTCAACTGGTACGCCAAGGGCACGCCGCTCACCATGGACTACGGCACCTACACCGGCGACATCGGCAAGCCATCCGCCCACAATCTCGTTGAGATTCCCGACGAAGACAACATCCGTCGCGGCTATCTCGCCCGGCACCTGTTCTCGCCGGTGGTCGACTTCACGCACTGCGAGATGCCGGTGACGTTGAAGCTGCTGTGGGGCCGTATGCGCAGCTTCGACGAGATCGACGGCAAGCACGCGCAGGTGGATCGGATGGACACGCCCTACCACTACATCGGCGACGAGAACCCCGTGGGGCCGAAGACGTGGAAGGTGCGGCTGCTGATGTTCATCAAGCCGGACTACGTCGCGATCTTCGACCGGGTGTACGGGGACGTGCCGCACCGCTGGAACATCCACGTCACCGCGGACGGGATCGAAACGCCGATGCCGCGGATCACGGCCACGGGGCGGTTCGATCTCGACCTGCTGGCCTTCGTGCAGCACCCGGCGCGGCACGAGGTGGAGACCGGGTTCATCACGCCGAACATGCGCAATCGGGCCCGCGCCGACGACGCCGCGTTGCACAGCCAGTCGTTCGCTCGGGTCTACAACCGGGAGGACGGCATCTACCGCACCGCCCTGTTCGCGAAGGAGCGCGACCGCGAGGTCACGCTCGAAACGGCGGGCGAGCACGGGATCAAGGTCGTCACCCCCGAGTACACGGACTACGTGTTCCTGCACGACGACGTGGTTCGGGTGCAGTGCGACGAGTTCGGCTTCGTCGGCCGGGCCGGTTGGATCCGGCGCGGCGCGGGTGGAGCGGTGCAGGCGTGTCTGGCCGATGGCGACGAGATCGCCGCCTTCGGCCGGCGTATGACCGGCATGGGGCCGTGGACCTACAACGTCGACCAGCCGGACACGGTGGTGATCAAGGATGGACCGCCGCGGGTGATTTCGGTGACGGAAGAATCGGCCTGAGGCGCTACAACCCGTAACATCACGTGGACGCCGACGACTCCCCAAGCCGTTGGATGTACCTGCGGTAGCGCGGCAGAACGACCTCGGCGAAGAGGATCTTGAGACAGGCGGTCACCGGGATCGCCAGCAGCACGCCGAGCAGGCCGGCGAGCGCCCCGCCCACAACCACCGCGATGATCACGGTCAGCGGGCCGAGGTCGGTGGTTGCACTTTGCACCCACGGCTCGACGAGATACGCATCGAGCCCCTGCCCGACGAAGTAGACCATGGTCGGCCAGACGAACATCAGCATGATCCCGGTCTGCCCGGAGGCGTCTCCGGCGGCGAAGAACAGCGCCGCCAGCCAGGCGAGACTGCCGGCATAGGGGATCATGTTCAACATGCCCCCGACGATGCCGAGCACGAGCCAGTGCGGCACGCCGCACAGCCACCAGCCGAAGCAGAGCTCGACCGCCAGGATCGCCGACTGCAGCAACCGGCCGCGGAAGAACCCGGCGAAGGCCCGCTCCATCTTCAGCAGGATGCGCCGAGTCTCATCGCCATGCGCCGGTGGGATCAGTTCGTCCAGGTGCCGACCGAGCTCCGGCACCCGCCAGGCGAAGTAGTTGAAGCTGATCAAGGCGAGGAACGCGGCGAGGAAGCTGTAGAGCACCGCCACGAGCGCGGCCCGCACCTGCTCGACGGCCAGGCCGATCCATTCGAGCAGCCGCGACTGCAACCAGTCGTCCGCGGGGGCGGTGGCCCGCGGTCGCCGGCCGGGGGACGGCCGCGCGGGCTCCTCGGCAGCGGGTTGAGTCGCCGCGGATTCGTCCGGCGAGGGTTGCGACTGCTCGCCTGCCTCCTCTTGCTCGACCACGATGTCCGCCACCTCGACGACCTCTTGCCTGACCCACCGCCAGTCGAGCCCCAGCGCTCCGCTCACCGCCGCCCCCGCTTCGTCGACCTGCGTCTGGAACCGATCGAGATACTGGTGCCGCTGCCGGATGAGTTCGGTCAGATCATCAGCCACCGCGGGCCCGGCGAGCACCACCAGCCCGGCGAACAGCACGACGATCAGCCCGCTGACCACGCTCGTGACCACGAGCCGCGGCATGTGAAGGCGGTCGTTGAGCCACGTGATCACGGGGTTGACCACGTAGGCGATGATCAGGCCGAAGAAGACGGGCAGGAGAATCGCCCGCACCCGGAAGGCGAGCCAGATGATAAACGCGGCCCCGGCGAGCACGAGCAGGTCGCGGAACCACTGCATATCCCACAGATGTCTGGGGCTGTCGGATCGTGCCATAGGCCGGGCCAGTCATCCACCGCATCGCGGGGCGCGGGCGCGTTGGTCGGCGCGATCGTGCAGGCGGTTGAGGGTGGAGCGCAGGTAAGCCGCCGCCGCGGCGCCGGCGGCGCGGCGGGCGGCTTCGGATCGGCCGAGCACGAATCCCGTCCCCGCGGCGAGCAGCAGCGAGGTC
>CAYFQS010000266.1:0-5563 GCA_964345245.1 uncultured Planctomycetaceae bacterium
GAACGCGAGGTGCTCGTGCCCACGGTGGATGCCCTGCGGCGGGACGAGGTGCGGTTCCAGGGCGTGCTGTACGCGGGGCTGATGCTCACGGCAGGGGGGCCGAAAGTGCTGGAGTTCAACTGCCGCTTCGGCGACCCCGAGTGCCAGCCGTTGATGGTCCGCATGAAGGGCGACATGCTCGAAGCCGTGCTCGCGGTGGCGAACGCCAGCCCGCGGGCGATGGAGAACGTGGACCTGACCTGGGACGACCGGGTGGCCTGCTGCGTGGTGGTCTGCTCGGGCGGCTATCCGGGGCCGTATGAGACGGGCCTGCCCATTACCGGCATCGCGGATGCCGAGGCCCACCCGGACGTGACCGTCTTCCACGCCGGGACGAAGAAGCAGGATGGCGAGACGGTGACAGCCGGCGGGCGCGTGCTGAACGTCTGCGCCCTGGGGGCGAACCTCGCGGAGGCGAGGGACAACGCGAACGCGGCGGCGGCGAAAATCGGCTTCGAGGGCGCTTTTTTCCGCCACGATATCGGGGATCGCGTGCTGAAGCAGGGCGGTTCGCCGGATCACGTCTGAACCGGACCGCCGCGGACGTTTCGGCCCGATTCGGGGCCCCGGCGGCGCGGGGTGAGAAACTTGAGAAATTTCGCCCGAACCGGGGTTGCGGGGATCTCCCGGTCACCCTATAATGCCGCGTTTACCGCAACGGCGAGCGGCAAGCGGCTTAGCGTAGGCCAACATTGCACTTACCGAGAGAGCGTGAAGTACCGACCACCATCAACAAGGCGGTGCGTGGATTCCGCCCTGACCCTAGCATGATCGAGGTGATCGATGCAGCCGATTAAGGTGCGCGATTATTCGAAGCGCGGTGACGCCATGCCGGTCCCGGACCTTGTCGAGGTCCAACTGGCCGCGTACGAACGTTTCCTGCAGTCCGAAAAGGATGTTGACAACCGGGACCCCCGCATCGGTCTCGAGTCGTTGCTCCACGAGATTTTCCCCATCGAGTCGTACGACGAGTCGATGAAGCTGACGTACGTCAGCTACTCCCTCGACGAGCCCCGCTACACCCCGGACGAGTGCCGGCAGCTTCGGCTGACCTATGGCATGCCGTTCCGCGTGCGCGTCAAGCTCGTCCGTGAGGACGTCGGCGAGGTGCCCGAAGAGGACATCTACCTCGGCGAAATCCCGATCCTCATGGGCGGCGGGGAGTTCATCGTCAACGGCGCCGAACGCGTGATCGTCAACCAGCTCCACCGCTCGCCCGGCGTGGACTTCTCCGTGGCGTCGCTCGAATCCGATCGGCCCCTGCACTCGGCCCGCATCATCCCCGAGCGGGGTTCGTGGATCGAGATCGAGGTGACCAAAAAGGACGTGCTGGCGATGCGGATCGACCAGTCGACCAAGATCGCCGCCACCACCTTCATGCGGGCCATCGCCGAGAACCTCAGCGAGACCACCGACCTGATCAAGGCGTTCTACGACGTTGAGGAGCTTCACGTCACCCAGCTCAAGCCCGAGCACTACGCCGCGGCCGACATCATCAACACCGAAGACGGCCAAGAGCTGGTCAAGGCCGGCGCCCAGATCGGCGACAAGGTCGGCGAGATTCAGGGTTCCTCGCTCAACAAGGTCGCCGTCATCACCGACGCCAGCGATCCGCTGATCCTCAACACCATCGCCGCCGAGCAGCTCGATCAGTTCGGCGAGGACCACAGCGATTACGAAAAGGCGCTGTTGAAGCTCTACACGCGTCTGCGTCCGGGCAATCCGCCGCAGGTGGACAAGGCCAAGCAGCTTTTCGAGGAGAAGTTCTTCGACGAGAACCGCTATCGTCTCGGCAAGGTCGGCCGCTTCCGCATCAACCGGAAGTTCGACCTCGACATGCCCGAGGACGACATGAAGCTGCGGTCCGAGGACTTCCTGCACACGATCCGTTACGTCCTCGACCTCCGCAACAATCGCAATGATGCGTACACCGACGACATCGACCACCTCGGCAACCGGCGTCTGCGCACGCTGGACGAGCTGGCCGTCGAAGAGCTGCGCAAGGGGTTCCTGAAGCTCCGCCGCACCGTCCAGGAGCGGATGAGCGTCAAGGACCCGGATGAGCTGTCGAAGATCGCGGACCTGATCAACAGCAAGTCGATCAGCAGTTCGATCGAGTTCTTCTTCGGCCGCAGCGAGCTTTCGCAGGTGGTGGACCAGACGAACCCGCTGAGCCAGCTCACGCACGAGCGGCGGCTTTCGGCGCTCGGGCCGGGCGGGCTGAATCGGAAGCGGGCGGGCTTCGAGGTGCGCGACGTGCACATCAGCCACTACGGCCGCATCTGCCCCATCGAGACGCCGGAAGGCACGAACATCGGCCTCATCGCGTCGCTTGGCATCTACTCGAAGATCGACGAGTACGGGTTCCTGCTCACGCCGTACCGCGTGGTCAAGGGCTCGAAGCCGACCGGCGGCACGGAGTTTCTGCGCGCCGACCAGGAGATGCGGGCCGTGCTCGCCCCGCCGGACGTGCTCGACGACAGCGGCAAGGTCCGCAAGGGCCACGTGCTTGCCCGCGTGTCGGGTGAACTGGCGCAGATCGACGGCGACGACGTCGAGTTCGTCGACATCAGCCCGAAGCAGATCGTGGGCGTCTCGGCGGCGCTGATTCCGTTCCTCGAGCACGACGACGCGAACCGCGCCCTCATGGGCTCGAACATGCAGCGCCAGGCGGTGCCGCTGATCCGCACCGATCCGCCCGTCATCGCGACCGGCATGGAAAAGGACTTGCCCACGAACTCGGGCATGGTCGTGCGGGCGAAGAACGCCGGCACCGTCACCGCGGTCGACGCCCGGCACGTCGTGATCGACAACGCCGATGAGTACGAGCTTCGCAAGTTCGTCGGGCTGAATGAGAAGACCTGCCTGAACCAGAAGCCGATCGTGCGGCTGGGGCAGAAGGTCAGGAAGAACCAGATCATCGCCGACGGCGCCGCGACGCAGCAGGGCGAACTCGCCCTGGGCAAGAACGTGCTCGTCGCGTTCAACACCTTCGACGGCTACAACTTCGAAGACGCCATTGTCATCAACGAGAAGCTGGTCAAGAACGACACGTTCACCTCGGTGCACGTCGAAGAGTTCGACGTCGAGGTCCGCGAGACGAAACTCGGGCGCGAGGAATTCACCCGCGACATCCCGAACGTTTCGGAGCGGCAGCTCGCCCACCTGGACGAGTACGGCGTGATCCAGATCGGCACGCACGTGAAGCCGGACGACATTCTCGTGGGCAAGGTCAGCCCGAAGAGCAAGAGCGAGCTGACCCCGGAAGAGAAGCTGTTGCACGCGATCTTCGGCCGGGCGGGCGAGGACGTGAAAAACGACTCGCTCGAAGTCCCCGCGGGGACCGAGGGCGTGGTGATCGGGACCAAGCGGTTCTCCCGCCGCATGCACATGTCCGACGAGCAGAAGAAGCTGCTCCGCAAGGAAATGCGCGAGTACGAGCAGGAGATGAACCAGCGGGCGATCACGCTCTTCCGGCAGATGGTCGATCAGATCAACGAAGTGTCCGGCACGCCGATGGTCGACCCCTCGACCCGGCAGAAGGTCGGCGCCTCCGACATCGACGAGGTCATCCTGGAGCAGATCGAGAACTTCACGCTGAAGTGGGCGAAGGGCTCGAAGACGGTCCAGCAGCAGGCGGAGCAGATTTACAACCAGTTCTGGCCCCGCATCATCGCGGTGGAGAAGGAGAAGGAGCGGAAGCTCGCTCACATGAAGCGCGGCGATGAGCTGCCCTCCGGCGTGCTGGAGATGGTCAAGGTCTGGTTGTGCACCAAGCGGCAACTGGCGGTCGGCGACAAAATGGCCGGCCGGCACGGCAACAAGGGCGTCATCGCCCGCATCGTGCCCGAAGAGGATATGCCCTTCCTCGAAGACGGCACCAGCGTGGAAGTGCTGCTGAACCCGCTCGGCGTGCCCTCGCGTATGAACGTGGGACAGATTCTCGAAACCCACCTCGGGTGGGCGGCCCGGGTGCTCGGCTTCCAGGCGGTCACCCCCGTCTTCGACGGCTGCACCGAGGCCGAGGTCCACGAGGCGATCGAGGAAGCCAACGCCCACGTGATCAAGCGGCGCGAGGAATGCGAGGCCGCCACCGACACGCCCGATCCGAACGAGATGCTCACCATCATGCCCAGCGGCGGGAAGGCGCAGCTTTACGACGGGCGCACCGGCGAGCCCTTCGACCAGCGCACGACAGTCGGCTACATGTACATCGTCAAGCTGCACCACCTGGTCGATGACAAGATTCACGCCCGGGCCACCGGGCCGTACTCACTGATCACCCAGCAGCCGCTGGGCGGCAAGGCCCGCACCGGCGGGCAGCGCTTCGGCGAGATGGAAGTCTGGGCCCTGGAGGCGTACGGCGCGGCCTACATCCTCCAGGAACTGCTCACCGTCAAGAGCGACGACGTGGAAGGCCGGACCAAGATTTACGAATCGATGGTCAAGGGCCACAACTCGCTCGAAGCCGGCATGCCCGTGGCCTTCGACGTGCTGTGCAACGAGATTCGCGGCCTCGGGCTGAACATCACCCTCGAGAAGACCCCGCTCGAAGGCGGCAGTCTGCTTTGATGGTGAGTGGGAAAGCGAATTGTCCTCGGTGCAGATGAGTGTGGATGCCTGTAAGGCGGCTCAAGTGCTGCGAACGCGGTATCCACGCAGCGCAGTGAGTCGAGCGTATTACGCGGCATAGGCCGCGGTAACCGCGGAGTTGAACAAGGACCCCGGCATGACGTTCTCGCGAGGTCGCGGGAACCCGGAACACGGACGGTTGCTGGACTATGTACAGAAGTCTCTTGGGCAACGCGGTTATGACCAGGCGTTCATGAACCGGCTCAAGAATGGTCTCCGCGATTTGCGACGTGACCGGGAACGCGCAGACTACGAGCCGCGGGATCGGGTCGATGAGCGAGACGCTCGCGAAGGTCTCCGCCGGGCCGAGCAGATGTTGAAGGACTTGAGATTGCCGCTATGAACGCCACGCGGATCGCTGAACTCGTGCAGGACCTCTTGGCCGAGCGTGCTCGGACACTGGGAGACTACGCCTTCAGCGTCCCGACCGACATGATGTTCTGCGATGACGACAACCTCTGGCACGTGTTTGTGATGCCCGATCAGCCGGTGCCGCAGCGCGGGGCTTTTTACGACGTATTGAACGAGATCGAAGAAACGCTAGAGAAACGCCACGGTGTGCGAACCATGCTGGTCCCGGTGACCCCGGAAACCCAGCGGGCCACACATGCGGATTAACGCCTCACAGTGCGGAGCGTGAAGACCATGGTCGAAAACATTCTCGACAAAATCGACAGCATCAACGATTACTCCAGCGTCCGGATCACCCTGGCGTCGCCGAACGATATCCGCTCGTGGAGCTTCGGCGAGGTCAAGAAGCCCGAGACGATCAACTACCGCACCTACCGGCCCGAACGCGACGGGCTGTTCTGCGAGCGGATCTTCGGACCGGAGCGCGACTACGAATGCGCCTGCGGCAAGTACAAGGGCACGAAGTTCAAGGGCATCATCT
>CAYFQS010000267.1:0-5524 GCA_964345245.1 uncultured Planctomycetaceae bacterium
GCAGCTGCGGCTTGAATCGTAGCGCATGCAGCTGCTCCTCGATCTGGGTCATCGTCAGGTAGCGGATCTCCGGCGCCCGCTCGCGGTAGGGCTGCACCCGCGCCGCGGGGTTGACGTTGTTCGGCAGCCGCAGCCCCAGGTCGTTCGTCGCCCAGTTGTACAGCCGCCGGAGGATCGAGCGGTAGTGGTTGGCCGTCTTGGGCGCGATGCTCTGGTCGCGGACCTTGAAGGCGATGAACTCGCTGATCTGCGCGGTGGTGACCGCCTCGAAACACTTCGCCTCGATCACCGGCAGCTTCCGGCGCCGCCGGTCGGTCCGGCGGGCGCGGCTGGGGTTCTTCCGCGCCTTGGCCGAGGGGCTTCGGCTGGTGATCGTCAGCGCCTCGCAGCAGGGTCCGAACACTTCGCGCAGGTAGTAGATGTCGTTCTGGGCGCTCTTTGGGGCCTTAACGGCGCGGATGTGCTCGACGTACTTGCCCAGCACCACCGGCAGCGGCGTGCGGGTCGGCAGCGGGTTCTCGTCGCCGCGGGCCAGCCCCGAGTCGAGCTGGCGCATCCGCTCCTTGGCGATCTGGTAGCTGTCGGTGCGAAGGGCCTGTTCCTTCTGCTTGCCGTTGACGTAGTACTTAGCGTAGTAGCGCTTGCCGCGTTTGAAAAGGTAGGCCATGGACAAACCTCCGGGGTGGTTTTCGTCACCTCGGCGAGTCCATCTTTTCCGGCCGGCATGGGGCAATTTATGGGGCATAGGGCCCAAATCCGACCAAAAAACAAGGGACTCGCGTTGTCGCAAGTCCCTGTCAGTCAAGAAATAGCGGGGGCTGGATTCGAACCAGCGACCTCCGGGTTATGAGCCCGACGAGCTACCAGACTGCTCTACCCCGCAATCGGTATTTACGGCATTCTAACCGTCGGGCGCGGGGTGTCAAACCGGGCGAGCTGTGGACGGGATCAGACGTTTCAGCGGTAAAGGGTGGGCTTCAGCCCTTCCGGGGCGGCAGGGGCATGGCGGTTGAAATGGCCACGCCGGTGGGGTGGGGGGTTCGATGGCGCAGCCGTCCACAAGTCCGATCATCTGTCGTTGACCGGCCGGCGTTTGATCTGGAACTTGCCGTTGGGATGGACGATGAGTTCGTGCGTTTTGTCGAGGCCGCGGCGGTGGAGGGCGCGGCGGACGGCGGAGGCGGAGGCGTCGCGCTGGCGGTCGCGGCCGGCCACAGACATCGCCTGCGGGTGATGGCGGTAGAAGTACATCGGCTGACGCACGCGGGCGACGGTGGTCGTCTCGGAGAGCTTGAGCACGAGGTCGTAATCGTACGCCCCGGCGACGGCGGGGTCGGTGTCGATCCCGCCGACCGCTTCATAGACACTGCGGCGGACAAGGCGCAGGTGAAACATCATGAAGTCGATGAGCAGGCGGTTGGGTGAGTAGTCGATGCGGCAGCGCTTGCCGCGGCAGAGCACGCGGCCGGTCGTGTCAATGTCGCAGTAGTCGGTATAGACCACGCCGACCTCGTCGTGGGCGTCGAGGACCGCCGTCGTCTCGGCGAGGGCGGCGGGGGTGATCAGATCGTCGCTGTCGACGATGCAGAGGTACGGGGCGTCGGTGTGCTCGATGGCGCGTTTCGGGGCGCCGGCGATGCCCGCATGTTCGCCGGCCACGACCCGGACGCGCCGGTCGCGCCGCTGATATTCACGGGCGAGTTCCAGCGAGCCGTCCGTCGAGCCGTCATCCCAGACGAGCAGCTCGAAGTCATCGCGACTCTGGGCGAGGACACTGTCGATCGCCTCGCCAAGGAAGTCGCGACGGTTGTGGACCGGCATGTGCACGGCGATGGCTGGGGTCATCTCTCATCGAGTCCCTCGGCGGCCTGATGCAAACGGTGCTTGACCACGTCGTAGGCGAGCTTCGGTCTGCGGAATTCGTCGACGGTGCCTTTGTTGTTCATCGAGCGCGGTCGCTGCCGCCACCAGTGTCGGGTAATCCGCACGTCACAGAATTGCCAGATCGCCGCCCCGACGATGTCGGGATGATTGAGATAGACGCGCAGTTCCTCATCGAGCACGTCGGCCTGGTACTGCTCGCTCCACGGCGGCCGGGCGGGATGGCGGAAGCCGGGAATCGCCCCCGCGCCGAACTCGCTCATGATCAGCGGCTTGCCCTTCGCGCCGCTTCTGCTGGAATGCAGCCATTTCAGGCACTTCGCCAGCACACCCGCCACGGCGGGGATGTCCGACTGGTACCAGCCGGTGTAAGCATTCCAGGAGACGACATCGACGAGGTCGAGGCAGATGTCGCGGTGCGGCTTGTTAGACGCAAACGTCACCGGCCGCGTATCGTCGAGCTTGCGGATGAGTTCGATCACCCGCTTGTGCTCCCGCCGGCCGGCGCGGCTGACCGAGTCGCACTCATTCAGGCAGCCCCACATGAAGATGCACGGATGATTGCGGTGCCACTCGACCATCTCGCGGGTTGAGTCGGCGATCTGCTCGCGAAATTTCGGATGCTTGAAGTCGACGTTACGGGCGTGCGATTCCTCCCAGACGTAGAGGCCCATCTCATCGCAGAGATCGAGGAAGCGCATGTCGTTCGGGTAGTGACAGGTCCGCACGAAGTTGCCGCCGAGATCGCGGATGATCTCCAGGTCGCGGACCATCTCGGCCTGCGGGATGGCGCAGCCGTGGCCTGGGTGATCTTCGTGACGGTTGTAGCCGCGGAGGCGCAGCGGCTCGCCGTTGAGCAACAGCTTTCGGCCGCGCACGGCGACTTCCCGGAAGCCGACGCGATCGATCAGATCGTCGACGACCTCGTGGCCGTCGAGCAGTGACGTGATGACGCGGTACAGAACTGGAGTGGCAGTCGACCACGGCTCGACGTCGAGGCCGTCGATGGTGCGGCGGACAGTGCGCGTCGCGCCGGGCGGCACCGTGGCGGCACCGAAGTCGGCTTCCCAGCCGGCGACCTCGACGGCAATCGTGCGGCGGGCGGAATCGCGGCCGACATTGCGGACCGTCACCGCGGCATCGAGGGCCCACGTCCTGCCCGTGCGGCGAGGCGCGAGATCGACGCGCTCGATGAATGCATCCGGCACGGCCTGAAGTTCCGCCGGGCGCGTGATGCCGCCGTAGGTGTAGTAGTCGTTCTCGATGTGCAGGGCGGAATGGCCGCCGAAGCTGTTGTCGACCTCGACGACGAGTTCGTGCTCGCCGGGCTTCAGGTCGGGGATGGCGGCGGCGAATGGCGTGAAAGCATCGTAATGATGGGCGACGTGTCGGCCATCGAGATAGACATTGGCGGTGTGCGAGACGCCGCCGAAGACGAGGCGGACCGCCCCGCCGCTGCTGGTGATCGTCCGCCGCAACCACGCCCGGCCGCGATAGGCCTCAAGCCCGGGAAGCATCTCCCAGGCCCGCGGCGTCTGGATGCGGCGGCTGTAGTGCTTCGGGAGCTTGGCCCGGTCCGACCGCTCCGGCTCGATGACGAAATCCCACCAGCCGTCCAGTGTTTCCACGGCACGCACATCGTGTTGATTGAAGGTTCGAAGCATGTGCTGGTCAGTCTCCACAGAATCTCTGGTGTGTCGGCCTGAATGCTATTCGAGAAAGCGGCGGCGCACCGCGTCGATGTTCATCTCGCCGAGGCCGACGATGTGCAGGAGTTCGCCGGTATCAGAGAAGTCGAGGCGATGGCGCGGGTCGTAGTATTCGAACGCCGCCTTCCAGCCGGGGCCGAACTCGCGATGCTTGAGGGCGGCGGACTCGAACGCCCGGTCGCCGTCCCGGTCGTTCAGGTACCGGTTGGCGTCGGAGATGCGGATGTAGTCGGTGTGCTCCTTGACGTAGGCAAGGTCGTCATCCGTGGTCTTGTTCTCGTTCCAATTGCTGTGCTGCACGACGTGGATGCGCTTCGTGGTGTCGAGGTCGGACCAGGCATCGCGGAGGTGTCGCACGACGTCGGCGGTCAGGTCGGACTGCCCGCCTTCCTTGACCCAGACGTCCCCGCCGGCGCGGAGGACCTTCATCCATCGCACCGCGACCGCCTTCACCGCCTGATCCCAGTCCCGGTCGGCCGCGATCCAATTGGTGATCGGCTTCCACACCGCGTCCATCACGGCGTCGGAGTCTTCACGGAAGTGGTTGCGGTTCTCGCCGTAGGCGCCGGACACGGGCAGCACGTGCTGTTTGAGCCACGGCTGGCCGTAGAGCGTCTGCAGGATGGTGCGATCCGCGGCGGCACTGTGGCCATCGTCACGGTCCGGGGCGTGGTCGTAGTGCAAGCTGAGCAGGTCGTTCTCGACGTCCATGAGCGGGTCCGGGGCGTCGGGGGACGCAGGCGTCTTGCCGCCGGCGGCCTGGTCCGGACCGACGCCGTAACCATCGGGCAGTTCGCCCCGCCTGACGCGCGTCGCCGGGCCGGCGCCCTCGATGCGGTCGCGCTTCTCCGTGGTCATCAGCCACTTGTCGAACTCCGTGCCGTCCTCGCGCATGGCGAAGGAGATCACGTGATGGCCGGCCCTGGTGATGTCGAGATAGAGCTTGCCGGGCTCGCCGGTGTGCTTACGCTCGGTGCGCTGCTTCGATCCCCAGACCCAGCGGTTCTTGGTCGTCCACTGCATGCGTTGACCGCTCGCGGGCCACTCGCCGTCCAGCCCGACGTGCAGGCCGTTGTCTTCGGTGTTGGTCGAGTAGATGCGGGCCCACACGTAGTATCGGCCGGGCGTGTTGAAGTGCACGCGGTAGTGGAGGACGGCCAGGCGGCCGGGCTCGTTGGAGAAGTTCTCGCCTCGGATGAGCCGGTCACCGTGTCTGCGGCGGGTGTCGGGCAGAATCTCGAGATAGGCCCCGCCGCTGGCGCCTTCGAGATGGGGCGGGTCGCCGTCGGGCTTCACGTCCGGCTGCACGTCGGGCGTGAAGCGATACCACGCCCGCTTGTCGGCGTGCGTCTGTTTCTGGAAATGCTCGGCCTCGACCGCGACGACGCCGTCAACCTCCTCGAAGACGACGGAGTCATCGACCAGGGCAGCGCGCGGATCGTCCGCAGCGTGGATCGCCGAAGCAAACACGAACAGGCCCAACACGGTCCCGGTCATCACGCGGATCAACATGAGCAGTCTACTTTCACATGATATTGCACGTCGAACGCTTCGCCGGCGTCACTCGACGCCGACGGCCTCAGCATCACGATCGGTCAGCCAGCCGCCGTCGCTGCGCTGCTTGACGGTGCCGTCGCGCTTCCACGAACGTTCGCAGCGCGGCTCGCTGGAGATATCTTCGATGCCAATGGTTTCCTCGCCGTTTTCGTCGAGGATGAACCGGCTGACGCCGCACAGATCAACCATCTCATGCTCGTACGGCGCGATCGTCGCGTACGTTTCCGGCGGCACGCCGACTTCGACGGCCGCGTCGAGGGGGCCAGCCAACCCGCCCCGGGCCCGGGCATCCTCCAGCCGCTTCATGCAGTGATCGCGCAGCGCCATCACCGCGTCCCAGTCGTCGTTGCTCGGCCAGTCGGTCGGCTCGGGCAGCT
>CAYFQS010000268.1:0-5466 GCA_964345245.1 uncultured Planctomycetaceae bacterium
GCCGGAAGGAGAGCCGGCGCGCTTGGTCTTGCGTTCGCGCACGCTGGTGGGGAAAAAGCCCTGCGACTTGATGCGGTTGATCGCGTCGTCGCTGTTGGTCGCCTCGATGGTGCCCTTCTGGGGCTTGCCCGTCTGATCCAATGCTTCGTACTGGAAAGTGGACATGGGGGGAACTCCGGTCGGTTGCGTTTCGCCCGATGTCGGCGGACATGGCGCCGCCGTGGGCGTGTGGGTCTAGTCCTCTTCGACGATGGTTTCCTTGACCACCTCGTCGATGGTGGTCACGCCGTCGTAGATCGCCAGCAGGCCGGACTGCCGCAGGGTCCGCATACCGCGTTTGCGGGCTTCGGATCGCAGGACGTTGGTCGAGGCGTGCTGCATGATGAGTTCGCGCAGGTCGTCGTCGAGCATCATGATCTCGAAGATGCCGAGCCGGCCCCGGTAGCCGGTGTAGTTGCAGTATTCGCAGCCCCGGCCGCGGTGGAACAGCCGCCCTTCCACGTCCTCGGGGGTGAGCTGGAGCTCGAGGAGCTGCTCCTCGGTGGGCTCGTAGGACTCCTTGCAGCGGGTGCAGATTCGCCGCACGAGCCGCTGGCCGATGATGCCTTCGAGCGTCGCGGTGACGAGGAAGGGTTCGAGCCCGAGGTCGAGCAGTCGGGCGAGGGTGGATGGGGCGTCGTTGGTGTGCAGGGTGGAGAAGACCAGGTGGCCGGTGAGCGACGCCTGCACCGCGATCTCCGCGGTTTCCAGGTCGCGAACCTCGCCCACGAGAATGATGTCCGGGTCCTGGCGAAGGAAGCTTCGCAGGGCGCGGGCGAAGTTGAGCCCGACGTCCTCGTTCATCTGGCACTGCACGAGACCGTCGATGTCGTATTCGACCGGGTCCTCGGCGGTGAGAATCTTCACGTCGATGGTGTTGAGTTCGTTGAGGGTGGCGTAGAGCGTGGTGGTCTTGCCGGAGCCCGTCGGCCCGGTGACGAGCACGATGCCGTTGGGTTTGCCCGACAGTTGGCGGTAGGCCTCCAGATCGTCGTCGCGGAGGCCGACCTTTTCCAGATCGAGCTCGACGTTCGAACGGTCGAGCACACGCATCACCACCGACTCGCCGAACATCGTCGGCAGACAGGAAATGCGAAGGTCGACAGGGTTGCCCTGGACCATCAGTTCGATGCGGCCGTCCTGCGGCATCCGGCGCTCGGCGATGTCGAGGTTGGCCATGACCTTGATTCGGGAGGTGATGGCCATTGCCAGGTGCCGCGGCGGCGGGATCATCTCGTAAAGCGTCCCGTCCACGCGGTAACGCATCTTGAATTCGGTCTCGAACGGCTCGAAGTGGATGTCCGAGGCCTTGTCCTTGATCGCCTGCAGCAGCACCAGGTTCAGCAGCCGCTTGACCTTGTTGTCGTCAGCGGCGGCAATGAGCTGATCGAGGTCGATCGACTGCCCGCGGTCCTGCAGTTCCACGAGCGACTGGTCCTCGTTCATCTCGCCGATCAGCGAGGTGATCGACTCTTCGTCCGAGCCGTAGTGCTGAGCGATAAGCTTGTCGATCTGCTTCGCGTCGGCCACCACGGGCTTGACGGTGAAGCCCATGAGCAGGCGCAGGTCGTCGACGGCGCGGAAGTTGTCGGCCGACTTCATCGCGATCGTGAGCGAGTTGCTCGACTCGTCGTATTTGACCGGAACGACCTGGTAGGCCTGGGCGGTCTCCGCGGGGATGATGCGGATCACGTCCTCCGCGATTTCCATGCGATCCAGATCGAGCGACTCCATGCCCGCCTGGGCGGCGAGGGCCTGGTTGAGGTCTTCCTGGTTCACGTAGCCGAGCTCGATGAGAAGCTGCCCGACCGGCTGCCGTTGCTGGCCCTGAAGGGCAAGGGCTTCGTGGACCTGCTCGCGGGTGCATCGGCCGAGCTTGGTGAGGATGCGGCCGATACGGCGGCCCTGCAGCTCCTTCAGCGCCGGCTTGCTCTGGCGATCGGCCTGTTGCGCGGCGGTCGCCCCGCCCTGCGAACCCTTGCTCTGCCCTGTGCTGTTCTTGCTCTCAGCCATCGCTGAAATCCTGTAATGCGGAAGCGACCGCCAGCCCGCTCAGGACCAGTTTCCGCTTCCATAACCATTGTTCTGCCTGACCATGTGTCTAGTCAAGACCAAATGACCACTTTCTTATAACTAGACATATGGTTTAATCAACATTTTTTATTCAATACTGCTGCGTTCGCAGTGGCTGTGTGGTCCGTATGTCTATAAGGGTATCGGATGATTTCGCGGTGCTGCCGGTTCACCTGCCGCCGGCGATCTCGTCGGCAAGCTCCGTCCGGTCGATCGCGCCGCCCGCCCGGCGGACCTTCTCCAAAAGGTTTTCGGTGTCCCGGCCCTTGTCCACCAGCTCTTCCGCCGACACCTTGCCGTCCTCGTAGAGGTTCCACAGGTGTTCGTCGAGCAACTGCATGCCGAACTTCTTGCCGGTCTGGATTGCCGAGTCGATGCGGAAGGTCTTGCCCTCACGGACGAGATTGGCCACCGCGGGGGTCACGACAAGGAACTCGAAGGCCGCGATCATGCCGCCCGTGTCCGCCCGCGGCATGAGCTGCTGACTCAACACCGCCATCAGCGACGTTGAGAGCTGCACGCGAATCTGGTTCTGCTGGTCCACCGGAAAGGCGTCGATGATGCGGTTGATCGTCCCCGAAGCGCTGTTCGTGTGGAGCGTACCGAAGACGAGGTGGCCCGTTTCGGCCGCCCGGATGGCCGCTTCGATCGTCTCGAGGTCTCGCATCTCACCCACGAGCACCACGTCGGGGTCCTGGCGGAGCACGCGACGCAGGGCCTCGGCGAAGCTGCCCACGTCGGTGCCCACCTCGCGCTGGTTCACGATCGACTTCTTGTGGCCGTGGTAGTATTCGATGGGGTCTTCGATGGTGACGATGTGGTGGTCGATATTCGTGTTGATGTAATCCAGCATCGTGGCGAGGGTGGTGGTCTTGCCGGAGCCGGTGGGCCCGGTGACCAGGAACAACCCGCGCGGCCGGCGGCAGAGTTCGGCGACGATGGGCGGCAGGCCGATCTCGTCGAAGCTCAACAACTTGCTGGGAATCTGGCGAAGCACCAGGGCCACGTGGCTGCGCTGGCGGAAGATGGAAACGCGGAACCGGGCCCGGTCTTCATAGGCGAACCCGAAGTCGCACGTGCCCTCTTCCTGCAGCTCCTGCTGCGAACGGTCGGGGGCGATGGATTTCATCAGCGCCACGGTGTCGTCGGGCTCGAGGACCTGGGTCTTGAGCGCTCGCAGCCGGCCGTGCAGGCGAAGGGTCGGAGGCCGGCCCACCGTGAGGTGCAAGTCGCTGGCGCCCTGGCGGATCACGGTGTCGAGCAGTCGGTCAATCTGGATCGTAGGCATGAAATCCTCTCACAACGCGGGGCGATACTACAGTTCTTCTTCGGTGCCGACCAGACCTTCCACCTGGGCGACTTTGGCGACCTCGCGAGGCGTGGTGGTCCCGGCGAGAATCTTCAACTTCCCGTCGCCGACGAGCGTACGCATGCCCGAAGCGATGGCCGCCTTGCGGATCATGTTCGTCGGGGCTCGCTTGAACGCCAGTTCGCGGATCTCCGAGTTCATCGTCATCATCTCGAAGATCGCCATGCGTCCGCGGTAACCCGTCCCTCCGCAGGCCGAGCAACCCACCGGGCGGTAGACCGGATGTTCGTCGAGATCGTTTTCGTCGATGCCGCACAGCCGCAGGAAGTGCTTGTTCGGTTCCGGATCGACTTCACGGCACTCCTGGCAGAGCATGCGAATAAGCCGCTGACCCATCACCGCCTGGATCGAGCTGGCCACGAGGAAGGGCTTGATGCCCATGTCGATCAACCGGGTGATCGCCGACGGCGCGTCGTTGGTGTGCAGGGTGGAGAACACGAGGTGGCCGGTCAGCGCCGCCTGCACTGCGACTTCGCCCACCGCCTTATCGCGAATCTCGCCGACGAGGATGATGTTCGGCGCCTGCCGCAGCATGGAGCGCAGAATCTTGGCAAACCCGAGGCCGATGTCCTCACGGACCTGGCACTGGTTGATGCCGGCGAAGGCGTACTCGATCGGGTCTTCGGCGGTGATGATCTTGCGGTCCGGACGGTTGAGCACGTCGAGAGCGCTGTACAGCGTGGTCGTCTTGCCCGACCCCGTCGGCCCGGTGACGAGGAAGATGCCGTTCGGCCGGCGAATGATGCGGTTGAACTGTTCGAGACTGTCCGGCTCGAAGCCGAGGGCCTCGAGGCCGATCCGCACCGACTCCGGCCTCAGAATACGCATGACCAGCGATTCGCCGTGGTAGGCCGGGCAGGCGCTGGCGCGGAAGTCGATCACGTCCCCGCCGACCTTCCGCTTGATCCGCCCGTCCTGGGGCACGCGGCGTTCGTCGATCTTCATCCCCGCCATGATCTTCAGGCGGGTGAGAATCGCCGCCTGCATCCGCTTCGGAATGTTGTCCCGTTCGTGACAGACCCCGTCCACGCGATAGCGCAGGCGCACGCGGTCTTCCATGGGCTCGATATGGATATCGGACGCCCGGCCGTTCACCGCCTCGGCGATGACCTTGTGCACGAGGCGGACGATCGGGGCTTCGCCTCCCTCCTCCTCCCCTTCGTCCCCGCCGGAGACATCGATCTCCCCGCCCTCGGAGTCGATGCTCATCTGCCGCACCGCCTCGTCGATCGAGCTCCGCGTCTCGGAGAGCATGTGGTCGATGTATTCCTTGATCTTCCCCCGACTGCCTACCGCGGTGTCGATCTCGCAGTTCATGCGGAACCGCAGCAGGTCGAGCAGCTCCAGGTCCATCGGGTCGTGAATGAGCACCTTCAGCCGCCCGTCGACCTTCTCCAGAGGCAGCACGAGGTGCTTCTTGATCAGGTCGGTGGGCATCAGTTCCATGTTCGAGGCCTTCATCACGTCCTGGCTGTCGAGATCGATGTACTCGAGATCGAACTGCGTGGCGAGGGCCTTGGCGATGTCGTCTTCCGTGGCGTATTGCAGGTCGACGAGGATTTCGCCGATGCGGCGGTTCGAGCCCTGGGCCACCTTGAGCGCTTCTTCCAGTTGCTGCTCGTTGATGATGCCCCATCGAGACAGGATTTCACCGAGTTTCTTGCGGCTTCTTGCCATGAGCTACCTTGACGCTCTTCTGAAGGGCGAACTGGTGGGGGTGGAACAGCTCAAATCACTGGCATTATGACATTTCTGACGCCGGGAGGCAACCGCCACTCGAACGTTTCGAAGCATCAGGATGCATGACCTGCCTCGCGTGTGAATTCACCGCCAGGGCGCAAAGATGCGCCATGGCCGGCGGGGGGATGAAGATGCTGACGACGCGACGCCAGGGGCCGGTCTCGTCCACACACATCCGAGGAAATCGATCGGCCTTCTTTTCGATAGGTGGTCGAGGACGCAGATGGTAGGTTGTAGGACGGGTG
>CAYFQS010000269.1:0-5425 GCA_964345245.1 uncultured Planctomycetaceae bacterium
GGCGGGTGTTCGAGCGGATTGATCGAGCCGATGTCGGTCTCGTCGCAGAGCATGTCGATGAGCACCCGGCTCTTGCCGCAACTGTGCAGATGGGTGGGAACGCCGGCCTCCTTCGCTATCTTCGACCATTTTTTCAAGGCCGGGATCGCGTACTGCTCGGCAAGCTGCGGCGAGGCCATGGTGATCGTGCCCGACCCGCCGAAGAGGATGTAGTCCGGCTCGGCATCGAGCAGGAGCTGCACGATCTTTGTGCCGCGGTCGAGGTCGAGTTCGAACCACTCGTCGAGCAGTTCCGGGCAGTCCATCATGGCGTAGGAAAGCTGCTCGACGCCGCCCTGCACCACCGTCTCCCACATGTGGAAGCCGGGGTAGCTGACAGCGAGGCCGAAGGCCTGCTCCCGTTCCTTACATGCCTGTTTCATCTCGGCGATGTGCGGTTCATCGAGGCCGATCGGCTCGGCCTGCATCGCCTTGAACGTCTCCCAGTCCCGCGCCAGGTCCTTCATCGGCTTCTGCGTCGGGCTCGGCGGGTCGTAACGCATACACGTCGATTCCGACGTGAGCGTCCCCTTCGGCGTGCGGCACTCCGTGGTCCGCACCATCGCGTCCATCTCTTCGCGATAAGTGTCCTCGACCGTCACCTCGACGTCGTTCTCGGCGAAACGCACGGGGGCGCCGGTGCACGAGGCCATCCACGCCTCGGTCCCGAAGTGATCGACGGCGTTGAGGTAGGCCCGCCAGAGGGGAATCTTCTCATAGAAGTAGATGTCCCAGAACGGCAGGCCGGTCCGCTTGCAGGGGACATAGTTCGAGAAGTCGGGGCTCGCCGGCACGCGGTCCGGCACTTCGTTGCGGAGGGCGGCGAGGAATCGCTGCTTCGGGGTCATGGCGGCCTCTCGGATGGCGTGGCGGGTCGACCGACTCGTATGTTACCAGTCGGAGGCGGAGAATGAAATGTGGCGATGCGGGGAATCCGGGGCTTCGGGGCGTCTCTGGCGAGACCTTGCTCCGCCCTCGGCTTGTCTCAGCCCGCCGCTCCGGGCAGGCGGGGACGGAGGAAGTTGGCGACTTCCTGGCCGAGGACCTGTTGGCCGGTCTCGGTGAAGTGCACGCCATCCTCGCCGAGCAGCTCATCCCGGCCGTGCTGCTCCACGAGAGCGTGCAGGTCGTTGATCGGTACGTTGAACTGTCGCGCCACGTGCCGGGCCGCGGCGTTGTAGTCGGTGACGTCCCGCTCGAAGCGGTCGAAATCTTTGGCCTCATGGTGCCGGTGCTGATTGACCGGCGTGATCGTGGCCCAGATCAACTGCAGGCGATCCGCTTCGGTGATCCGCCGGAAGATCTGCTCCAGATTCCCGCGATAACGATCGAGCGGCACCTGGCGCTGCTCGGAATCGAAAGGCGTCTTCAGATCGTGCAGCCCGCAGTTCAGGTGCACCAGGGCGGGACCGCGGGAGAGCACCCACGCCTCGAGATGGGCGAGGACGTTCTCGCTGTCGCCGCCGTTCTCTTCCGGCCCCCACACCTCGGCCGCGCCGGCCAGCTCGCGCCGGACGACGGGCTGGTAGGACATGCGAATCGAATCACCGATGAGGATCACGTTGGTCATGGTTCATTGCTCCGCGGGCTCGCCGCCGATGAGCGGCGTGTCGCCGTGGATCGCCGCCCAGGCGAACCAGCGGCTGTAGGCGGTCGGCCAATCCGGGCCTTCGCTGATCCAGACCGTCCCGGCGTCGGTGTCGAAAGTGAGTTCGATCTTCTCGCCGGCCACCGTGCCGGTCCAGCGCTGCGCTTGCCGGGTGTTGTACAGAATGCCTTCGAAGGGCGCGACGCGCCATCCGTCCGGCGACTTCATCGCCAGCACCGCCGACATCGTCTGCAGGTCCGGATGCGCGCCGGGCAACGGCGCCGCGGGGAAGGTCACGTCGCCCTTCACGTAGTACGGGGCGTACGGGTTGTTTTTGTAGCGATCGGCTCCGTAGTCCGGGTCGCCGCGAACGACATCGGTCTGCGGATGCAGCGACGTCCATTGCCCCCAGCTCATGATCTCGACGTGGAGCATTTCGAGCTGATGCCCCGCTTCGGCGGGCGGGCCGGCGATCGCCTCGCCCGTAAGCTGCACCCACAGCCCCTCGCGGCGCGGCGGGTCGGTGCGGTCGTACAGCAGCGTGTTGGCGTGATAAACCATGCCGCTGTGACTGAACTTCGCCGCCCTGCCGTCGATCACACGACGATACGCGGTGACGCTGTCGGTGAGGGGGCTGTAGGTCACGAGGATCGGCTCGCCCCCGAGCGTGTCATTGGCGATCTCGTGCCAGCGCATGACGGAGATCGGATAGGCCCGTGCCTCGCCCCCGACGACCACGCCGATTACACGGTCGGGCTTGACGAGGAACTTGCCGTACATCTCTTCGTTGATCGCGGCGACGCGCTGGGGCGAAACCGTGTCCGGGTCATCGAGGGTGGGCAGGAAATCCCGCGGCATCCGCCGGGCGGCCACGTACGCCCGAGGCACCGCGAGGTTGGACAGGTCGAACTGGTAGCTGTCGATGTTCACCCCGTCGCCGATCCCCTCGGAGATGCCGCCGCGGACGACGAGCACCTGCCATGCCGGCACCGCGATGCCCACGAGGATACCCAGGAGCACAACCCAACCCCAGACCTTGAACCAGTGTGGCCGGTCGGCGGGAAGATGCGAATCGGGTGCGTCGTTCATCGTTCGGTCAGCAGGTCAGACGTCGAGTTCGGCAGGTTCGGGCTGAGCGGGAATCAGGCGGTTCGCCGCGTCGCCGGTCGTCGGCGCGGCAGGTCGGGCCGCGGCCTCGGCGGGGGCGGCGTCGGACACCAGCCGCGGGGCGGGGTCGAGCAGCATCAGCAGCATCAGCAGCGGCAGGTAGATCACGCTGGCGAGGAACAGCCGCCTGGCCGCGGACTGGCTGCGCCGCCGGTACAGGCGCACGCCGAGCAAGAGCATCCACATCCCGAGCAGCACGGCCCCCGCGGCGTAGATCAGCCCGGCCGCGCCGACCAGGGCGACGCTCACCGTCACCGGCAACAGCACCGCACAGTACATGAGCACCACGCGACAGGTCAGGTCGCCCCATTCATCCACGATGGGCAGCATGCGGAAGCCGCCGCTGCGGTAATCTTCACGATAGCACCATGCGAGCGAGAGGAAGTGCGGAATCTGCCAGACGAACAGCACCGCGGCAAGGGCCCACGCACCGGGGCTGAGCCGACCGGTCGCGGCGACCCAACCGATCATCGGCGGCACCGCGCCGACCACGGCCCCGATGAGCGTGTTCATCACGCTCCGAGGTTTGAGCGGCGTGTAGACGAGCACGTAAAGCGCGATGTTTCCCGCGGCCAGCAGCGCGGCGAAGATGTGAACGGCCAGCGCGAGTACGGCCACGCCGATCACGCCCACCGTGGCGGCGAAGACGATCGCATGAGCCCGCCCGATCCGATCGCTGGGCAGCGGTCGCTCGCGCGTGCGGCGCATGCGACGGTCGCGGTCCACTTCCCAGACCTGGTTGAATGCGTTGGCGGCAAGCGCTGCGAGCGTTGTGCCCAGCACCGTCCAGCCGAGAACTGACCAGTCGACCGCCAACGGCGCGGCGAGAATGAACCCGACGCCCGCGGTCACGACCACGAGCATGCTCAGCTTGAACTTGCCGAGTTCGAGGTAGACCCCCACGCGATCCCGAAGCCGCTGGGTGGCGGTGATCGCACGTGGACAGGTTGTGCTCAGTTCAATCATGGTGGTGCGGCAAACGTCGGCGGGCGCTATGTCGCGAGCGTCTGGCATGGTAGGCCGGGGACCATCCAACGACAACTGCGATCCCGTTCGGAGCGCGTCGATGTGGCAGTTTTCCCGGCTCGACCTACAATCGTCCATATGAACGACGCGCTTCCCGAATCCGCCGCGCCGGTCCGGCGATCTTCCGGCCAGGCCCTCGCCATCGCCTTCGGCACCACCGTGCTTATCTGGGCGATCGGCTACGTCACGCACATGCCGCACGTCGGGGCCCCGGCGTGGCTCGTGTTCCTGCTGCTTGTCCTCGCCATCGTCGCCGGGGGATGGGTGATCGGACGCTACACGAACCGCGGCTGGGCGGGGATGACGGGCATCGCCGCCGGCGCGGCGGCGATCAACCTGCTCGTCGTGCTCGCCGTGGTCAGCGACCAGGCCATGGAGGAAGGCGACGCCACGATATGGATGTCGATCCCCGGCTTCTTTGCCGCGACCTGGGCGATCTTCGCGATCGGCTTTTTCATCGCCCGGCGGTGGAGTCCGCAAGACGATTCGCGGCCGGCGATCAACTGGACGTTCCACTTCGCCCTCGCCGTGGTGATCGCGACCGCGTTCCTGCTCGTCGCCGGCGGGCTCGTCACCGGCTATCGTGCCGGGCTCAGCGTGCCCGACTGGCCGAACTCGTTCGGCATGAACATGTTCCTTTACCCCCTGTCCAAGATGACCGGCGGCATCTACTACGAGCACGCCCATCGGCTGTACGGCACGCTCGTCGGACTCGGCACCGTCCTGCTCGCGATCCATCTGTGGCGAAGCGACGAGCGGACGTGGCTCAAGTGGCTCGTCGTGATCGCCGTCATCGCGGTGGTGGTGCAGGGCGCGATGGGCGGGTTCCGGGTGACCCTCGCCGAGATGCGGGCCGAGGGGATCGAAGTCAGCTCCCTCAGCGACGAGACGCCGGTCAGCGTCACCCTCGCCGTAGCACATGGCGTGTTCGGTCAGTTGTTCCTCGGGCTGCTGGTGATGATCGCCCTGGCCTGCACGACGACTTGGCGGCAGGCGTCGTCGATCCGGCATCCGGGAACAAGCACCGACCGGCCGCTTGCCGTCACGCTGCTCGCCGTGCTCGTCGCCCAGCTTCTGCTCGGGGCGATGACGCGACAGCTTCTTGATGAGTACCTGTCGATGCTGCTGCTGCACATCGCCTTCGCGGGCGCGGTGACCATCGTGGCCATGGCCGCCGGACTGCGGGCGTGGGGGCTTTACGAGAACGTGACGGTCATCCGGCGCACCGGCGTGGCCGTGCTGGTGCTGCTCGGCGGACAGCTCGTCGCCGGTCTCGCCGCCCTCATCGCGGTGGGGTATTTCTCCAGCGAACTCGAACCGACCTCGGCCGACGCCCTGATCACCACGTTGCACCAGGCGATCGGGGCCGCCCTGCTCGCCGTCGCGGTGGCGCACGTCGCGTGGACGCGGCGGCTGCTGGAGCCGGACGAGCAGGCGGCACCGGCGACGCAGGCGGAACCAGCGACGTGACACGACCGGCGCCACCCCGGGGCCATCACGCATCCGGACCTCCGCCTGCGGCTCCAGTCCGGCTTGCCGGGGATGAAGCCCCTGTCTGCCCGCGCGCCTATCGTTGGTCGATCTCGGGGATTCGAGATCGACCAA
>CAYFQS010000270.1:0-5424 GCA_964345245.1 uncultured Planctomycetaceae bacterium
CCGCCGCGGCGGAGATCGCCGGCCTCGTCGACCGCTGGGTCGTTCGTCTGCTCGGACTCTGAACGCCTGTATTCACAATGATCCGGACCTCCGCGTGCGCCGCGGTCCGGCTTCGATTGAAAGGAAGCCCCATGCCTCGCCGATGGACGAGTCGCAAGTTTCTGCTCACGCTGGCCACGCAGATCGCGGCCCTGGCGGTGGTCTTCTGGCCGGAGCACGAGGCGGTGATCGTGGAGGCCGCCCGGGCGGTCGCCGGCATCGCCGCCCTGGTGCTCAGCGCGCTGGGCTACCTTGCCGCCGAGGCGTCGATCGACCGGGCGGGCAAGACAACCGCGCCCATGGATCACGACGAAGGGATCACTTGAACGGATTGACCACGAGGTTGATCGACCAGTACGTGTCCAGCCGCTCGGCGTCGCCGACCGGCTGGGAGTCGTGGGTGTTCTGCATGCCGAGCTTGAGGTTCCAGACCTTCTCGTCGTCCAGCGGGACGAGCAGACTCGTGTCCGCTTCGAGGCGGTAGTCGCTGAGCGTGTCGAAGGTCGGGTAGTAGGTCAAGCTGTGGTTGAAACGAAGCCACTTGGTGATTTCAAGCATGTAGTCGTAGCCGAGCTCGGCGATGGCCTGGTCTTCGGTGGTGCCATCGTCGAAGGACTCGTGCTGGTAGCCGAGGCCGCCGCGGACGCGGAACTCGTGGTCGTCTTCGCGAAGGAAGTAGTAGCCGGCGCCGACGGTGGTGGCGGCGCGCAGGTCGAGATTCTCGAACTCGTCGAATTCGAGGTCGATCCTGCCGTAGGCGAACCAGCGCTCGGTGATGTCGACTTCGTACCGCAGGCCGCCCATGATCTCGTTCTGCGACCGCTCGCCGTTCTCCTTCGCCCAACGGGCCTGGAAGTAGGTCATGAAACGATCGCCGTCGGTGTCGCGGTTGAGTTCGACGCGGCCGAAGAGGGCCTTGCGCTCGGTGTTACCCGTCTGGCCGTTGAAGCCGATCTCGAGCATGAGCGTCCAGTCGGGCTCGAGCTGGTCGATCCTCTCTTGTGCTTCGGCCAGGGCCTTCTCCGTCTCGGCCCGGACCGCGGCGATCTCCGCTTCGTGGCGGGTGCGCATCGCCTCCAACTCCGCGGCGCTCGCGGGGTCGGTCCCTTCAGCGCCGGCGACGCTCGGGTCGGCCGCGGCGGTCGGCTGGATCGCCGCGATCTTCTCCGTCTCGATCGCCACGTCCCCGAATGTCGTGCCCGTGATCGTCTGGCCCTCCGCCTCGTCGTAGGCGAGTTTGCCCGACGCGCGGTCGCCCGTGGTCAGCGCGACGGTCATCGGCTCCTCGGTGCGAAGGCCCGTGATGTTCTCGGTGTTGATGGTGAGCTGACCGGCGAAGCTCGTGTCGAACACCAGCCCCGCGCCCGTCATCTTCACGACCTTGCCTGCGAGCCGGCTGCCGTCGGTGAGCAGCACCTCGTCGCCCAGACTGAGCGACGAGCATGCGAGCATGCCGACGAGCGCGGTCATGGCGATGAAAGTCCGCAACCTCATGTGCTGGTACATGGCTGTTCCTCCGAATCGCGAGCGGTAGTCGAAAGCCGTGGTCCCGAGATCACCCCGCCCCTGACGGACCCGGGTGACGGGCATGTTACCCGGTGAACGGCAAGGTGTCATCGTGGCTTGCCGGGCCGCGATGGCGGGCATATCGTGACAACATGAGTGCTCGATCGATCAGGGCGATGGTCGTCTGCCTGGCCGCGGTCGCGGCGGTCGCGTGCGTGGAGGTCAAGCCGAAGGGCGGGGTGACGCCGGGACCCGAGCCCTGGCCCTTCGCGCCCACCGCGCTGCGACTGCATCCGTTTACTTCGCTGACCACCGACCCGGAAACCGGCCGGACGATGATCGAGGCCCACGTCGAACTGCTCGACGCGCTGTCGGACAACACCAAGGGCCTCGGCACGTTCCGCTTCGAGCTGCACCAGGTCGATCGTGATGCGACGTTCGACCCGGTCCGCGATCCGCTCGTCATGAAATGGGTCCGCCGGGTTTCCGATCTCGAAGCGCACGGCCGGCATTTCGATCCCTTCACCCGCACCTACCGGTTCAAACTGGAAGTCGACGAGCCGACCCAGCTCGACCAGGACAAGTCGCAGCGCCTCGTCGCAAACCTGCTGACGGACCAGGGCCGCCAACTCACCACGCAGACCACCGTCGACCGCAAAGCGGCGGAGCAGAGCGAGTAACGTCCCGCCGGCTGGATGGCGTGTTCGATCAGGCGCCGGGCGAACGCTTGATCTCACGCTGAACGTCCGCGATGAGTTGCCGGGCCGCCTCTTCGTCCGGGGCCTCGGCGATGAGGCGGAGGATCGGTTCGGTGTTGCTCGGGCGGACGTGGACCCACGCCTGGTCGAAATCGATGCGGATACCGTCCTGGAGATCGATCTTCTGGTCGGCGTAGCGTTGGCGAAGCGTGGCGATGGCGCGGTCGGCCATGCCTTGCTCGATGGGCAGCTTGTGCTTTTCGATGGCGTAATTCGGGATGGCGTCGACGATCCTTGACAGCGGCTCGCCGCGGGCGGCGAGCAGCTCCAGCAGCAGTCCCATCCCGCCGATGCTGTCGCGGACGTAGACGACCTTCGGCCAGATGATCCCGCCGTTGCCTTCCCCGCCGATCACGGCGTGCCCGCGGCGCATGCCGGTCACGACGTTGGCCTCGCCCACCGCGGTGCGGATCACCGGCACGCCATGGCTGGCCGCGACGTCATCGAGCATTCGCGAACTCGACAGGTTCGCCGCCGCCGGGCCCGGCTCGCTCGCGAGCACGTGCATCGCGCCGAGCGCCAGCGTGTACTCCTCGCCGATGTACCGCCCGCGGTCGTCGACCACGGCGAGGCGGTCCGCATCGGGGTCCTGGGCGAAGCCGATGTCGGCGGCGTGCTGCCTGACCGCGTCGCACAGGCCGGTGAGATGCTCGCGCTTCGGTTCGGGGGGATGGGGAAACCGGCCGGTCGGCTCGGCGTGCAGATGCACCAGTTCCACGCCGATCGCCTCGAGCATTCGTCGCGCCGCGTCGCCGCCCGCCCCACAGACCGAATCGACCACGGCTTTCAGTCCGCGCCTGCGAATCCTTTCTACATCCAGGTGGTCGAGCACCCGCCGCACGTGCACCTCGTCGGCGTCGTCGTTGCGATCGATGGGCTGCAGGTCGTCGACGCCGACGTAGTCGAGTTGATCGGCGTGAAAGCGATCGATGATCTGCCGGGCCTGGTCGGGCGGCGGAGCGCAGCCCGTCGCGTCGATCGCCTTGATTCCGTTCCAGATGATCGGGTTGTGACTGGCGGTGATGATCATCCCGCCGTCGGCCTGGAGGTGATCGACCATCACCGCGGCGGTAGGGGTGGCGACAATGCCGAGCACGACCACGCGGCAGCCGACCGCGTTGAGGCCGGCGACCACGGCGTGCTCGAACGTCGGCCCGGACGGCCGGCTGTCTCGGGCGACGACAAGGCGCGGGTGCGGCTCATCGCGAATCTCCTTGAGCCATGACCCGAAGGCCGCGGCATACCGGGCGGCGAGCGGCGGGGTGATCGACTGACCGACCAGCCCGCGCATCCCGCTGACGCTGAGCATCAGGGGAGGTGACGACGGCGTGGCTTGTGACATGGCGTCCTCGCTTTCCGCGGTTCGGGTGGGGGTACGATAGCGATATCGGTTCCGCGGTCCAAACGCTGTAATCGGTGGAAGACGCGCGGCGAGGTCACCACGGACCGCCGAGGACGCCGGGGCGGCAGGGATTGCGGATCGAATCGCCCGGCGTGGCGCATTCGATCGCCCGGCTTCACTGTCCCGAGAAGCCGTTCGCGATGCGGCCTAAACCGGGCTTTACGCCCGGCCGATACAGGTAGAAGTGGCCGGTGAAGGCCATCTTCCTGCCGGGGTTGTATGGGCTCATGCAGAAAATCCGGACCACATCAATCAGCGAGGGCCAGACCTTCGATTATGCCCTGTTTCTGCCTTCCGGGCAGAAGCTGCAGAGCGCGGGGGTCGCGATCAGCAAGCGTCTTATTCAGACGCTGTTTCGACTCAGTGAAAACGAACTGGTGCTCGCGAGTTCCCTGCAGGAGATGGTTGACGCGGGGCTGGTCAAGCCGGTCAACCGCGGGCGGTATCGTGTCGGCCGGCGGGCGGAGCACGACCTGATCGGCTCCGGCGGTCACGTGCTCGTCGAGACCGGCGAAGAGATCGAGCAGCACCACCTCGACGCCCTGGGGGAGGGCGGCTACGCCAGTTCCGATCCGCAGCCGAAGAAGCCCGACCGCCACGATCGGCTGGTCATGGCCGACGCCACCGCGGATCACATGGCCGAGCGGATCGAGGAAATGAATCTGCGGGTCCGGCCCCAGGAAATGCAGGTCTGGGACTACGAGCACATCGAGCCGATCACCTGGCCCGACGCCGACACACTGGCCCGTTGGCGCAGCGAGATCGTCGAACAGCTCCGCGGACTCTACAGCCAGGTCGAGTCCGGCCTCGCGATCGAAGCGGACGGCTTCAACCGGATCGTCGACCGGCTGTACCGGCTGATGATCACGAACCGCACCCGCTTCGCCCAACTCGCCCTGATGTGTCCCCGGCAGGACAACTACCTGCCCGATCACGCCCTGTGCGTGTCGGTGCTGGCGATGCAGACCGCGGCCCAGCTCGTGTGGGACGTCGATCAGGTGAAGACGATGGGCCTCGCCGGGCTGGTGTTCGATCTGGGCATGCTGCTCGTGCCGCAAAGAATTCTCACCGGCGGGTGCGAGTTGACCGACATCGACCGCAATCGCATTCACCGCCACCCCGTCTACAGCGTGGTCATGATGGAGTCGATCACCGGCATGCCGGACGTGGTGAAGGTCGCGGCCTACCAGCATCACGAGCGCGAGAACGGGGCTGGTTATCCGGCCGGGACCCGCGGCGAGAACATCGCCGACGTGTCGCGCGTGCTCAGCGCGGCCGACGTCTTCGCCGCCGCGAGCAGTCCCCGGCACTATCGGCACGACCGCCTGCCCTACATGGTGATGGAGGAGATCATCCGCTCCGCCGCGGCCAATACCTATCACCGCGTGTCCGTCCGGGCCCTGGTGCAGGCGGCGGGGCTCTTTCCCGTCGGGTCCTGGGTCAAGCTCAGCAACAACCGCATGGCCCAGGTTCTCGCGGCCAACCCGAACCATCTCGACCGACCCGTCGTGCAGGTCTACAGCGACGAACTGACCCCCATCAGCCAGCCCATCGACCTGTCGCAGGTCCCCGTCCACCAACTCGCCGTCGTCCGCCCGGCCCCCGCGCCCGAGCAACTGCAGACCGCGTGACGCCGTTCTCAAGACCAGCGGTCGTAGAGATCACGGAGGGCGTCGCGGAGGTTGCCGGCGTGACGTTCGTACACTTCGGGCAGATCGG
>CAYFQS010000271.1:0-5367 GCA_964345245.1 uncultured Planctomycetaceae bacterium
CATCGGTGGGAGAGACCGACGTACCGCCGTGATCGAACGCACGAACCGCGCGACCGGTGGTCCCGGCGTGGTGGCTATGAACCGTCGCGGGATTTGTAATGGGTGCTGGTGTTGAAGAAGACCTCGGCGGCCTCCATGACCGTTTCGCTTAACGTCGGGTGGGCGTGGATGGTCATCTTCACATCGTCCGCCCGGGCGCCCATCTCGATGGCGAGCACCGCTTCGTTGATCAGTTCGCCCGCGCTGACGCCGGCGATGCCGATGCCGAGGATGCGCTCGGTCACCGGTTCGAGCACCATCTTGGTCAGCCCGTCATTGCGGTCGAGCGTGGTGGCCTTGCCGGACGCCTGCCAGGGGAACCGGGCGATCTTCACCGGCACATTGCGGTCCAGCGCCTCGGTCTCGGTGAGCCCGGCCCAGGCGACCTCGGGGTCGGTGAACACCACCGCGGGAATGGCGGACGGGTCGTAGCTCGACGGCTCGCCGGCAATGGCTTCCACGGCGATGCGGGCCTCGAACGTCGCCTTGTGGGCGAGCATGGGTTGGCCGGCCACGTCGCCGATCGCGTAGATGTGCGACTCGGCGGTGCGGCGCTGGTTGTCGGTCTGGATGAAGCCCTGGTCATCCACCTCGATGGACGTGTTCTCCAGGCCGATGTTTCGTGCATTGGGCTTGCGACCGATGGCGATGAGCACCCGGTCGTACGTTCGCTCGGGGTTGTCGAGGTCCGGGCCGGACAGTTTCACCTTGATGCCCTTCTCGATCTCCTCGAGTTCCATGACCTTGGTGTCGAGCAGGATTTCTTCAAAGAGGCCTTCGAGGCGCTTGTGCAGGAGCTGCACGAGGTCGCGGTCTGCTCCGGGCAGCAGGCCGGAGGTCATCTCGACCACGGACACTTTCGTGCCGAGCGAGGCGTAGACCGTGCCGAGTTCGAGGCCGATGTACCCGCCGCCGATCACGAGCATGTTGTCCGGGATGTCGGGCAGGCCGAGCGCGTCCGACGAATCCATCACGCGGTCGGAATCGAGGGAGAGAGCCGGAATCTGCGTCGGCGTCGAGCCGGTCGCGATGATCGCGTAGTCGAACTCGACCTCCTCCACGCCCCCGTCGACGAGATTGACGTTGAGCGTATTGGGCCCGGTGAACCCGGCCCGTCCCTGAAGGAAGTTGACCTTCCGTTGTTTGGACAGCGCCCCGAGTCCGCCGGTGAGCTTGCCCACCACCCGCTCGGAGAACGAGCGGAGCTTGTCGAGGTCGATCTTCGGCTCGCCGAAGTCGAGCCCGAACTCCTTGGCCTCCTGCGTTTCGTAGACGACCTTGGCCGCGTGCAGCAGGGTCTTCGAGGGAATGCAGCCGACGTACAGGCACACGCCGCCGGGGTTCTTGTTCACGTCGATGAGGGTGACGTCCATGCCGAGGTCGGCGGCGTGGAAGGCGGCGGGATAGCCGCCCGGCCCGGCGCCGAGGACGACGAGGTGTTTCTTGTTGTTGTCGTTCATGGTGTTGCTCAAGCTCTTTGCCGCGGCTCAGCCCTCCAGGGCCAGCAGCAGCGGCTGGCTGATGGCGTTGACGATCCAGGTCAGGAACCGCGCCCCGTCGGCGCCGTCGACGAGGCGATGGTCGAAGCTGAGCGACAGGGGCATCATCAGTCGCGGCTGGAACTCCCCGTCGATCCAGACCGGCTCGTTCTCCGCCCGGCCGACGCCGAGGATCGCCACCTCCGGTGAGTTGATGATCGGCGTGAAGTAGCTCGTGCCGATCCCGCCGAGGTTCGTGATCGTGAACGTTCCGCCCTGCATCTCGTCCGGCGTGAGCTTGCCCTTGCGCGCCTTCTCGGCCGTCTCGGTCAGCTCCACCGACAGGTCGATGATGTTCTTCTTATCCACGTCGCGAATCACCGGCACGACGAGCCCGCGCGGGGTGTCGGCGGCGATGCCGATGTGGAAGTACTTGCGCTTGATGACGCGGCTGTTCTTCAGATCGAGCGCCGCGTTGATCATCGGATGGGCCTTCAGGGCCGCGACCACCACCTTCATCATGATCGCGGTGATGGTGAGCTTGCCGCCGGCCTTCTCGACCCGGGCCTTGTATTGCTGGCGGAGTTCCTCGACATCGGTGACGTCGGCCTTGTTGAACAGCGTCACGTGCGGGGCCTGCCACCCCCGCGACAGGTGCTCGGCGGTGAGCTTGCGGACCTTGGAAATCTTCTCCGGCTCGACCTCACCCCACTGGGAGAGATCGGGCAGGTCGGGTGGCGGGGCGGGGCGGCCGGCGCCGGTCGCCGGGGCCGAGCGAGCGTGCTTCTTCACGTCCTCCTCGCTGATCCGCCCGCCGGGGCCGGTGCCCTTGACCTCGCCGATGTTCACGCCGATCTCCCGGGCGAACTGCCGGACCGACGGGGAGGCGAACACCGGCCGGCGTCCCGTGTCGGGCACCGGCGGTGCGGGGGCTTCTTCGGCTGCCTCTGCTTCTTCTTCCTCCTCCTCGGGGGGTTCTTCCTCGGTTTCCTCTCCCTCCTCGGCGGGCGCTTCTTCCTCGGCCTCCTCGTCCTCGTCGCCCTCTTCCGGCGCTTCGTCCCACGGCGTGCCCGCCCCGCCGGCGTGCTCTACCTTCGGCGACCGCTCTTCTTCGCCTTCGGCTTCTTCCGCTTCCGCTTGCTCCGCTTCCTCGGCGGGCTCCTCTTCTTCCTTCTTCGCCTTCTTCTTTGAGCTCTTCTTGCTCTTTTTCTTCTTCCCTTCGGATTTTTCCTCAGCTTCCTCTTCACCCCCGCCGCCTTCGAGGGTGAGCACCACCCGCCCCACCTCGATGGTGTCGCCTTCGTTGACCTTCACCTCGGCGATGGTGCCTTCGACGGAGGACGGCACTTCGAGCACCGCCTTGTCGGTTTCCACCTCGAGGACGGGATCGTCCACGCTGATGCTGTCGCCGGCGGAGACGAGGACCTTGACCACGTCCGCGGTTTCGATGTTTTCGCCAAGATCGGGGAGTTTGAATTCGCTTGCCATATCTGCGGGTTCCGAAGGTTAGCGGTGCTGTGCGAAGGCGTTGTCAGTCTCCGTCGGACCTGGCGGCTCAACTGATCCGCGGGTTCGCCTTGTCCGGGTCAATGTCCAGTTCCTTGATCGCCTGGCTTACCACGTTCGCGTCGATCTTATCTTCATTCGCCAGGGCGTGCAGCGCGGCGACGGCGACGTAGCGGTGGTCGACCTCGAAGAAGTCGCGCAGCGACTCGCGGTTCTCGCTGCGGCCGAACCCGTCCGTGCCCAGCGCGGTGAGCTTGCCCGGCAGCCACTTCGCCAGGCCGTCGGCCATGACCTTCATGTAGTCCGACGCGGCGACGAAGGGCCCTTCCGCCCCGGCGTCACGGAACGCCTGCGTCACGTAGGGCAAGCTCGGCCGCTTGTCCGGGTGCAGCATGTTGAACCGGTCGCAGTCGAGGGCTTCGTTGCGGAGCTGCTTGTAACCGGGGATCGACCAGACGTCGGCGATGATGCCGAACTTCTCCGCGAGCACGTCGCGGGCCTTGACCACCTCGTTGAGGATCGAGCCGGACCCGAGCAGATGGACCTGGGGCGTCTTGTCGTCCGCACCGCCGTAGAGCCGGTACAGTCCGCGGAGGATGCCTTCGCGGACGTGATCGCCTTCGGGCATCTTCGGCTGGACGTAGTTCTCGTTGCCGAGCGTCAGGTAGTAGAACACGTCCTCGTTGTCCTGGTACATGCGGCGGAGGCCGTGGTCGATGATTACCGCGATCTCGAAGGCGTAGGCCGGGTCGTAGGCGAGCAGGTTCGGCACGGACATGGCGAGCACGTGGCTGTGGCCGTCCTGGTGTTGCAGTCCTTCGCCGGCGAGGGTGGTGCGACCGGCGGTCCCGCCGAGCAGGAACCCTCGGGTCCGCATGTCGCCCGCCGCCCAGATCAGGTCGCCCACCCGCTGGAACCCGAACATCGAGTAGTAGATGAAAAACGGGATCATCGGTCGGTTGTGGACCGCGTAGGACGTACCCGCCGCGATGAACGAACACATCGACCCCGCCTCGGTGATGCCCTCTTCGAGAATCTGCCCGTCGGTCGCTTCCTTGTAGTAGAGCAACTGGTCGGCGTCGACCGGCTCGTAGAGCTGGCCCACGTGCGCGTAGATGCCCACCTGCCGGAACAGCGCCTCCATGCCGAACGTCCGCGCCTCGTCGGGCACGATGGGCACGATGTAGTCGCCAAGGTTCTCGTCCTTCAGCAGCTTCGAGAGCATGCGGACGAAAGCCATGGTGGTCGACGCGGCGCGTTCGCCCGTGCCTTCGTGGAATTCCTGGAACAGCTCGTCGTCTTCGACTTTCAGATCGCACTCCACGGCGTTCCGCCGCGGCATCGGCCCGCCGAGCTGCTTGCGGCGGTCCATCATGTAGACCATTTCATGCGACGCTTCGTCAGGCCGATAGAACGGCATCTCGCCCACCTCGTCATCCGAGACCGGAATGTCGAAGCGATCGCGGAAGTGCATCATCTCCTCTTCGTTGAGCTTCTTCTGCTGGTGGGTGATGTTCTTGCCTTCGCCGGCCTCGCCGAGACCGTAGCCCTTCACCGTGCGGGCGAGGATGACGGTGGGCTGGCCGGTGTGTTCGACCGCCGCTTTGTAAGCCGCGTGCACCTTGACCGGGTCGTGCCCGCCGAGGCGCATGTGCCAGATCTCCTCGTCGCTCATGTGCTCGACCATCTTCGCGAGCCGCGGGTCCCGGCCGAAGAAGTGCTTGCGCACGTAGGCCCCGCCTTCAACGGAGTACTTCTGATATTCGCCGTCGGGAATCTCGCTCAGCGTCCGGGCGAGCAGGCCTTCGGTGTCCCCGGCGAACAGCTTGTCCCAGTCGCTGCCCCAGATGACCTTGATCACGTTCCAGCCGGCCCCGCGGAAGATCGCTTCGAGCTCCTGGATGATGTTGCCGTTGCCCCGCACCGGCCCGTCCAGCCGCTGCAGGTTGCAGTTGATCACGAAGATCAGGTTGTCCAGCCGTTCACGCGAGGCGAGGGTGATCGCGCCGAGCGACTCCGGCTCATCGGTCTCGCCGTCGCCGAGGAAGGCCCAGACCTTCGCACCCTTGTACGGCCGGGCGCCGCGGTCGGCGAGGTAACGCATGAACCGCGCCTGGTAGATCGCCATGATCGGCCCGAGGCCCATCGACACCGTGGGGAACTGCCAGAAGTCCGGCATGAGCCAGGGGTGGGGGTAGCTGGACAGCCCGCCGCCATCGGCGAGTTCGCGGCGGAAGTTCGAGAGGTCCTGCTCGCTCAGCCGCCCTTCCAGGAAGGCCCGGGCGTAGTTGCCGGGCCACCCGCAGCAAGAGCATGGCCTACGAGCGGGCCCTCAAGCTCAAGC
>CAYFQS010000272.1:0-5355 GCA_964345245.1 uncultured Planctomycetaceae bacterium
ATTCAAGCTGGGCCTGCCAGCGATAGCCCATGGCGATGGATTCGATCAGTGTGCGGTTGCCGGAATATCCCTCAAACGATCGTCAGATGACGGGCACTGCAAGCGGTTCATTCGGGCGGCATTGCAATAACAGCAGGACCAACCCGAACTGCACGAAGACGCCTGAACCAGATTTTAATCTCACAAGCACTTGACCAAGGCGGAATCCGGTATAAACTCGATATATTGCCACTCGGGGTGGCACTCGGGTACGAATTTTCTTCCAAGAGGGTTGAAACGGACGGTTCGGATGTTGAACGGGGCCGGGGCAACCGACTCCGCGGTCGTATATGCTTCGTGGCATATCGAACTCCATGGCTCCGACCCATTTTGCTAAGCGTGCTTCCAGTTCACACTTTTGAAAGGAGAAAGATCATGTCAGAAATTCACTATCGCGGGTTCGGTGCGATTGTTCTGTTTATCCTGGCTGCCTTTGTCGCTGCGCCCGCGGCATCCGCTGCGCCGTTTGCCAACGGCAGCTTTGAGAACCCAGCCCTGGCCACTGATGGGACAGCGAATATCAACACACTGACCGACTGGTCCTTCAGCGGCAGCGGTCTGCTGCTCGAACGTGACGCCAATCCCAGCAGTTTTTCGCTCGTGGACGGAGACCAATTCGTCAGCCTCGGACAAGACGACACGGTCAACTCACGCCTTTACCAGGATTTTGACACCATCATCGGGCAGGCATACGAAGTTTCTTACGTGTTCAGTACGCAGGATGGCCTGGGCGGGAGTCAGGAACTGACCGTCAGCGTCTTCGCCGACGGACAGTTTTCATCACCGCTGGCTTCGCAGAGTGACATTGTAGCTTCCGGCCTTTTCTTTGCCGGTGCCTGGATTTTTCCATTGCCGTTGGAGTTCACCGCCACCACGACCACGACCCGTCTGGAGTTCAGGGACACCGTCGGCGATACGACCGCCAACATCGGCATCGACGCCGTGCAGGTAACACCCGTTCCCGAGCCGGGATCGGCGGCGTTGCTGGCGTTGGGCGGCGTAGCCATTTTCCGCAGAACAAGGCAGAAAAGGTGTCAGGATGATTTATACTGATACGAGTGTGCCGGGGTAGTGCTTCGCGTGGGCAAAAGTGCCGGGGGCGCGGTTCACTGCGAAGGGGCAATCGGGCCGTGATGACCGGCGCGGATTCGATTCTCGGACGGACGGCGGCACCGCATTCGAAACCAGTCCGCGTGGTGGGCTGCGCGAGCAAAGCTCGCTTACCCACCCTACCGAACCGGCGCGAGATGCTGTCGATAAGACGGGGAATTGCGGTGCGCGGCTCGTCGCCCACGAGCCCGTCGCGGCGGTGAATCGATGGTGGGTGCTTGAAACTTTCACCCTGGGCCAGTCGATCACTGCGTTTCCAGCAGCGCTTCGACGTGCGCGGCGGCGCACTGGCCGAGGGAACGGAGCACGTAGCCGCCTTCGAGCATGCTCACGAGACGGGGGCAGCGGGCGAGAAGGCGGCGGGTCATTCCGGCGTAGCCCGCGGGCGTGAGGTTCAGGTGGGCGATGGTTTCCGCGGCGGCGGCGTCGAAGCCGGCGCTGAGAAGCAGGAACTCGGGCGCGAAGGCGTCGAGGGCGGGTTCGACCTGCTCCTCGAAGGCGGCGATGAACGCCGCATCGCCGCTGCCGGCGGGCATGGGGATGTTCACGGTGCAGCCCTCGCCGTCGCCCCGGCCGCGCTCGTGGGCCATGCCGGTGCCGGGATAGAGCAGCGTGCCCGGCGCCTCGTGGAGCGAGACGTACAGCACGTCGCGGCGGGATTCGAACAGGTGCTGCGTGCCGTTGCCATGATGGACGTCGAAGTCGACCACGGCGACACGGGCAAGCCCGTGAGCATCGACCAGGTGCTGGGCGGCGAGGGCGATGTGGTTGAACAGGCAGAAGCCGGTGGCGCGGTCGGCCTCGGCATGGTGGCCCGGTGGTCGCACGGCACAGAAGGCGTTGTCGACCTGGCCGGCCATGACGGCGTCGCAGGCGTCGATCCCCCCGCCGGCCGCGAGGGTGGCCACATGGTAGCTGGCGGAGCAGATGTGCGTATCGGGCGAGCCGATCGAACCCATGCCCTCGGCGCAGGCCATTTCGACCAGTTCGACGTAAGCCGGCTCGTGCACCGCGGTGAGCGCGGCGAGCGGGGCGGGCTCGAAGACCAGCTCGCGCATGCGCCGGCGCAGCCCGGCGGCCTCCAGCGCTTCGACGACCGCTTCGAGCCGCTCGGGCCGCTCCGGATGCCCGTGGCGGGTCTGGTGACGATGGAAGTCGGGATGGTAGACGAAGCCAGTGGCCATGATTCCCCGTCCCGCCGGTTAATCGGCGGCGTCGATCAGTTCGGTAAGGTGGGCCAGCAGCCCGGAGCAGAGGGTGTCGAGGTTGTAGCCGCCTTCGAGCACACTGACGAGCCGCCCATCGCAGAGCTGGTCCGCCGCGCCGCAGAGATGGCGGGACATGTCAGTGAAGGCCTGGTCGGTGAGCCAGATCTCGGACAGCGGGTCCTTGCGGGCGGCGTCGAAGCCGGCGCTGACGAAGAGGAACTCCGGCCGGTAATCGCCCAGGGCGGGCAGGACGGTCTTCTGAAACGCGCGTTCGTAGATCGTGTTGCCGCTGCCCGGCTCCATCTCGATGTTGATGGTATAGCCCTCGCCTTTGCCGATGCCGCGCTCGCGCTCGAAGCCGGTGCCGGGGAAGAGAGTCAGCGGGTCCTGGTGGAGACTGATCACGAGCACATCGTCGCGATCCTCGAAGGCGTGCTGGGTGGCGTTGGCGTGATGGACGTCGAAGTCGACAATGGCCACGCGCTTCAGGCCGTACCGCTGCATGACGTATTCCGCCCCGATGGCGACGTTGTTGAAGAGGCAGAAGCCCATCGCCCGGTCGCGCTCGGCATGATGGCCCGGCGGACGGATGGCGCAGAAGGCGTTAGCGATCTGCCCGGCCATCACGGCATCGACGGCGGTCTCGACCCCGCCGGCGGCGAGCAGGGCCGCGGTGTAGCTGTTGGGGCTGATCGGGGTATCGGGCGAGTCGATGTAAGCCAGGCGTTTGAGGCAGGCCGTCCGCACGCGGCGCACGTGCACGGGATCGTGCGCCAGCGTGATCAACTCCCGCGAGGCGCGGTGCGGCTTCAGGGCGGTCATCTTCGACATCAGCCCGGCTTCGCGCACGGCCCGGAAGATCGCCCGCAGACGCTCCGGACGTTCGGGGTGGAACGGGCCCGTCTCGTGGGTCAGATACCAGTCGTCATACAACCATCCACACGACATGTTGACAACAAGATATACGAATTCCGGAGCGTTGTCGCGAGCCCGGTTCACGGAATCGACATGCAGTATCATCCCAACATGCAGTGGGACGTGGTGGACATCGTGGAAACGGTCAGCGCCGGCCTGCTCGGCCGCGCCCGGGCGGACGACGAGGAACAGGCGGTGTACGGGCTCGACGCCGTGGAAGAACTGCAGCTCCACCCGCTGATCCACGACGCCCTGCGGATGGGTGGGTACGGGGTGCATCCCGAGCAGCGGTTTCCGTCGGACCGCACACGTCGCCGGCGAAAGAGCGAAGGCAAGCGATGCGACATCGTGCTCACCCCGAACGAGCGGCCCCTCGGCGATCCGGATGCCGCGGACACGCTCTTCGCGGCGCCGGATGCGGTGTCGCTGGAGACGGCCTACTGGCTGGAGGTGAAAACGGTGTCGATGTTCACCACGGAGGGCCCCTTCCACCGGTACAGCGCCGAACTGCTCGCCCCGGTGTCGAAGGACATCCGAAAACTGGCCGAAGATCGGCTGATCTTCCACGGCGGGCTCCTGCTGGTGCTGTTCACCGTGGACCAGGCGGTGGCGGACCACGACCTGACGACCTGGCTGGACCGGTGCACGCAGCGCGGCTTCCCGGTCGCCCCGCCGATCGTGCGGGGATTCGAACTGACCGATCGGCTGGGCAATGGCTGGTGTGCGGTGGCGCTGTTTCCCGTGCGGCGGTTGTAGGGAGGGGTGGAGTGATGCGACGGCGCCTTCCCGGCGCGCCGCGAGTTCGCCGCGGTCGGCCGGGTGCCGCGGGTCCGACCGCGGCGTCCCCGGCGAGGGTGGTCAGAACAGGGAGATGCTCGTGCCGTCGGGGAGCCGGGCGGCGGGCTGGGGGTGATGCCGGCGGATGCCGAACAGGCGGCGATGTTCGGCGGGCCAGCGCAGGAATCGCAGCCGTCGCCACAGCGAAGGGGCCGGCACCGGATCGACCGCGTCGGGATCGAGGCGCCAATGCCGCATGTAAGCATGAAACGCCTCGGGGGCGTCATGGCTGCGAATGTGGATCGCATCCGGGCCCATCCATTCGTCGCGCGGGTGCACGATGGCGACGCCGGGCGGCGCGGCCAGCGTCTCCAGACCCTGGTTCACCCGTTCGATGGCGGCGCACGTCTCGGCGTGGGTCATCCGGTTGCTCGGGAACAGCGCGTTCCGCAAGGAGCGATACACCCGCGGCGACAGTGCCTCGACGCTCCGCAGCGGGAGCGTGGTGATAACCAGACGCTCGCAACGGTCGGTGAGGCGCTCCACGCATCGGCTGACCCAGTCGAGCAGTTGGTCGCTCGACGAGCCGTACATCAGGTCGTTGCCAATGTCGGTGATCAGGCCGCGGGCGCCGCGCACGGCATCTTGTTCGAGCGCGGCCCACAGACCGCTCTGCAACGTGCCGGGGAGGGTGCGGAACAGGATCGAACTGTCGGTGCCGAAGGACCGGCCGTAGCCGGCGGCGATGTGCGCCCCCACCGCCCCACCGCAGACGGCGCGGGCGGTATCGATCACCACCGCCAGTTGCCGCGAGACGTTGCTCGCCCCGAGGACGATCACATGATGCTTCGAGTTCGCTTCCCGCTGCGTCATGGCCCGGCATCGTACCGCGGTCGCCGCCGGTTCAGTAGACCAGCTCGCGGAAAGCGTGAAATGGTATGCAAGGTGACGAGGTCGCCATCCAGCCCCAGTCCTCCATCATCAGACGCCCAGGACCCGTCGCGCAGGCGGCGATCGACTCCGGCGAGCGCGACTCGTAAACCGTCACCTGGTCCCGGCCGATGGGCTCGATGCCCCGCACGGCAAACTGCCTTTTGTGTCAGCGGCCTTTGTTCACTTCCCGCACCGCATCGTGCATGGCCACGATGTTCTCCGGCGGGACGTCGGCCATGATGTTGTGCACCTGCTGGAACACGAACCGGCCGTCGGAGCCGAACCCGTCACACTGCCGTTTCACGTGCTCGGCGACCTGCTCCGGCGTCGCGTTGGGCAGCACGTCGCGCGTATCGCGTCCGACGCCTGCTGA
>CAYFQS010000273.1:0-5349 GCA_964345245.1 uncultured Planctomycetaceae bacterium
GTGGGGTAGGGTGGGGCGAAGTGGGGCAGACACCGGCCCCGAAACTGCGAGTCGGGCAGGGAAGCAAGGTCGGGCAGGGACGCCCAGGGGGAACCATGAAGTGCTCTTTACCGGACGTTACGAACACTCGATCGACACGAAGCAGCGACTGGCCATCCCCCGGGTCATTCGCGAGCGCCTTCACCCCGACCATGACGGCACGGCCTTCTACGCCTGCATCATGGAGGGCCCGACGCTCTGCCTGTACACCGAACGCGAGTTCGAACGACGGGCGCGGGAATTGGACGACCCCGCCCTCGAAACGGAAAACGTGCTTGAATACGAAGAAGTTTTTTACCCCTTGTCGGAGCGGTTGGAGTTGGACGGCCAGGGACGGATCCGTCTGCCCGACCACTTGATGGAGATCGTGGAACTCGGAAAAGACGTCGTGCTGATCGGCATGAAGGACCATATGCAGATCCGCGACCGCGAGCAGTGGCGACGGTCTCTGGCCGAGAAACTCCAGACCCAGAGCCACCTGCTGATGAATCCAAGGCGCCTTCGCGCCCGAAACCGAGGATCGGACGCGAAGCAGAACGAAGACTGAAGCCCGATGGGAAACGGCTTCCGTGAAGGAGTCAGGGACGCGTGTCGTACCAAACGTTAGCGCATCGAATGCAAGCGGTCAACCGGCTCAAGGATGGGCCCGTTGACCGCTGGCATCCGGCCTCAATCAGCGATCGGAAACTTGCGGAGTTCCGTTTGCGGCTGGTGAAGATCCAGCGTTTGGGCGGCCCCTTCACGGAAGTCGGTTTTTCATCGCAGGCACAACGTCGCCTCGCCTCGATCCGCGACCACGACCGAACCGGCTAGTTTACCTAGCTTGACATCGTGGCTCAAGCGCGTATCATGATAAGCTCATTCTCCTCCTCCGCCCCGTTCTGGTATACCCTCCACCGGAACGGGGTTTTTTACTGCTGAAAATGTTCGGAATCCGCAAAGCGTCACCCCTCGTTTTCCCCGCCGGTTGGGGGACCGGCTCCCGCGAATCCCCGGAACCCACCGGCAAGCCCCCTACGGTTACGCCGCTCTGTACAAACGCGAGAAAATTCGGATAGAATTCGGGTACTCCGGCGAGGGCAAGTTCGTCCGGTCCGCCAGGAGCGCGGTCCCGATGGGCTGACGCCGGAAGTCACTGCATCGTTGTCTTTTCATGGAAGGAACGCCGAATGTCTCCTGCCGCGCAATCCGAGAGTTCAGAAAACCGGCCCCTCCACGCCCAACTGAAACTGCCTGACCGAACGCTCGATCTGCCGGTCCTGGTGGGCACCGAAGACGAGCACGCGGTCGACGTTTCCAAGCTTCGCAGCGAGACCGGCTACATCACCATCGACAGCGGCTACAGCAACACCGGCTCCTGCCGCAGCAACATCACCTTCATCAACGGCGAGGAGGGCGTGCTCCGCTACCGCGGCTACCCCATCGAAGAGCTCGCCAACCACAGCACGTTCATCGAGACCGCGCTGCTGCTGATCTGGGGCGAACTGCCCTCGCCCGACGACCTCGGGTCGTTCAGCGAGTTGCTCACGCGCCACGCGCGGCTGCACGAAGGTCTGCGTCATCACTTCGAGGGCTTCCCCCCCGACGCCCAACCGATGGCGATGCTCTCGGCCATGATCAACGCCTGCAGTTGTTACCACCCGGAACTGATGGAACTCGACGATGAAGCGACGTTCATGGAAGGGGTGGCGAAGCTGCTGAGCAAGGTCCGGACGATCGCCGCGTTCAGCTACAAGAAATCCGTCGGTGAACCGATCGCCTATCCCGATCCCTCGCTCGATTACGTGAGCAACTTCCTGCACATGATGTTCACCGTGCCCTTCGAGACGTACGAGCCGGACCCCGACGTGGTGCGGGCGCTGAACCTGATCCTGCTTCTGCACGCGGACCACGAGCAGAACTGCTCGACGTCGACGGTGCGGATGGTCGGCTCGGCCCAGGCGAATCTGTTCGCCTCGTGCGCCGCCGGGGTCTGCGCCCTGTGGGGCCCGCTGCACGGCGGGGCGAACGTGCGGGTGCTCGGGATGCTCGAGGAACTGCGCGACACCGGCACCTCCGTCGCCGAGCACGTCGAGAAGGTCAAGAACAAGCAGTCCCTGCTCTGGGGCTTCGGCCACCGCGTCTACAAGAACTTCGACCCCCGGGCCAACATCCTCCGCGAGCAGTCGGCGAAGGTGCTCAAGAAACTCGGCGTGGACGATCCGATCCTCGAGATCGCCCAGGAGCTCGAAGAGGTCGCCCTCAACGACGATTACTTCGTCGAACGCAAGCTCTATCCCAACGTCGACTTCTACTCCGGCATCATCCTCAGGGCGATGGGCATCCCCACCAACATGTTCACCGTCATGTTCGCCATCGGCCGAATGCCCGGCTGGATCGCGAACTGGTGGGAAGAGCGGCGGAACCCCAAGGGGCGGATTTACCGGCCCCGGCAGATTTACGAGGGGTACAACCACCGCGAGTACATGCCCATCGACAAGCGGTAACCACCGGCGAATCATGCAGGCGACCCGGACCGCCCGACCCCGCGGCGGGAGGCCTGTCGTCGACTGACCGGTCGGGACCGGCGGCGCGGATTCTGCCTCTGCTTGCCCGATTGACATTGCATTGGCCGGTGACGGCAGTTAGATTGTTAGCAGGACGGCACATCCAGCGACCGTTCGTTGCCTGGCGGGCCAGCGGCGCCGGGGGTGCCGGGATGAACGGTTGTCAGTCAACGGATGTACTGATCACGTGTTGTTGGGCAACGTTCTTATTCATCAGGGTGTCGTGTTCTAGAAAGGACGAACCATGCAGATCCGTGAATGGATGAACCAGAATTCGGCGGTGGTGACGGTGGCGGCGTTGGCGTTGTTGATCCTGGCCCTGGTATTGCTGTTTTCCCAATGCAGAAGCGGCGGGGTGCCGCAGGGCACGGGCGAGGCGTACTACTACGACACGGAGACGGGGGACTACTTCGTCGGCGATGCCACCGCGGTGCCGCCGATCACGAGCCAGGCGGGCAATCCCGCGGTGCGGGCGCACCTCTTCACCTGCGGCGACTGCGCCAATGAGGGAGAGCGATTCGTCGGCTACTACGAGAAGTACTCCGACAGCGCTAAGCAGGCGATCGAAGCCGACCCCGAGTCGATGGCCGCGTATGAGGCGTATATCCAGGGACGGCTGTTCTCCAAGGACGGCAATCGCTGGGTCCCCGCCGAATCGCCCGAGGGCTACGAGATCATGCAGAGTCTCGAGTGCTCCGACGGCTCGACAGACGACCTGCAGTACTGCGCGCCGGGCATGTAAGCGCGAATGACCATGAAGTGGTGAAGCGGCCCCGGCGCAGTCGGGGCCGCTTTTCCATTGACAAGCAAACCCGAAACCATCCGGACCTTCGCGGACGCTCCGGTCCGGCGTGCCGATCACCAGATCGCCCAATCACCAAATCCCCCGCCCCCCACCGTCTTGCCGGTTCGCAAGCGACGGCGTACGCTATGGTCATGCGCACCGTGAGCGTGCAGAGCGAAGTGTTTCCCCGGCCGGGCTCGCGCCGCGCGGCGGCGGCGGTGGTGTTGGCCGCGGCCCTGGGGCCGCTGCTGCTCGCCGCCTGGCTGGCGCCATCGGCGCGTGGCCACGGCACCCACGAGCAGCTCGGGCTCGCGCCCTGCGGATTCATGGAACGCACCGGGATGCCGTGCCCCTCCTGCGGGATGACCACCGCCGTCGCTCATGCCGCCGACGGCGACATTCTCGCCGCCTTCATCACCCAGCCCTTCGGGGCTTTGCTGGCTCTGGCCGCCGCCGCCATCGCGGTCAGCGCCGTCTGGGTGCTGGCCACCGATTTTCCCGTGGAGCAGTATCTGCGTACGGTGGGATGGGGGCGGCTCGGCTGGCTCGCCCTCGGGCTCCTGCTCGTTGCGTGGGGCTACAAGATTTTCGCCGTCCGGCTCGGTGTCGGTTGAACCGATGCTCCGGATTCCAAGTGACAGAACGTTTCGGAGCGATACAGCGTGAACGACACTCATCGATGGCATCACGGATTGCGGGTCCTGGCGTTGATCGCGTGCCTTGCGGGCGCGAGCGGTTGCGAAGTGTTCGGCTGGCTCGCCGATGGCGTGGCCGGCGGCGACGCCCCGCCCATCACCGTCAAGGCCGAGTACTTCGGCCTCGAAAACGAGTCCGTCGCCGTGCTCGTCGCCGCCGACACCGCGATCCTCTACGAGCACCCGCTTGTTCAACTTGAGGTCGCCACGTTCGTTTCGCAGCGCATCGCCGACAACGTGGAAGGGGCGACCGTGGTCGACCCGCGGCAGGTCGTCGATTTTCAGCAGCGCAACATCTATTGGGACACGCTGCCCTACAGCGAGATCGCCGGGCGGTTGGAAGTGACCCGCCTCGTCGTGATCGACCTGGTCGAGTATCACCTGCGTGAACCGGGCAACGTGAATCTCTGGCGCGGGCGACTGGCGGCCAGCATGGGCGTGGCCGAGGTCGACGGCGAGCGTCCTAACGACCTGGCGTACCAGACGGAAGTGTCGGTGGTGTATCCGCCGGACCGGCCGGTGGGCGTGGTCAAGGCCGAGCAGCAGACCATCCGCTTCGCGACGCTGGCGCTGTTCTCCCGGGCCGCGGCGGGCAAGTTCTACGATCACAAAGAGTCGCGCGAGCCATGATGCGATTGCCGCTCAGCCGCGTCATCGGGGTGGCGGTCGCCGCGGGTCTGCTTGCCGCCGCGCTCGGCGGTTGCCAGGTGCCCGGCTACGTCATCCAGGCCTTCGAAGGCCCGGCCAAGACGCCCGCCGCGCATGACCTCGATGATCGGCCGACCATCGTCTTCGTCGAAGATGCCGGGCAGGTACTGCCCAACGTCGCCCTGCCCGCCGTCATCGCCGATCGCGTCGGCGATCAGCTTCTCGAAGAAGACGCGCTGTCGAGCGGGAACCTGATCGACTCGGTGAAGGTCGAGCTGCTCCGGGCCACGGAGCCCGAGTTCGGCGGATGGTCGGTGACCCGGATCGGCCGGGAAGTCGGCGCCGAGCAGGTGATCTGGATTGCGGTGGCGGATTTCCAGTTGACCGACGCGGGGCAGGTCTACCGGCCGGTGGCTTCGGCGTCGGTGAAGGTGATCGACGTCCCCGGCGACCGGCGGATCTTCCCGCAGCGCGGCGAGACGGGCCATCCCGTCGCTTCGCAACTGACCTACCGGCCGATGACGGAACAGACGATGAGCAACGAGCGCACGCTGGCTCGTGAACTCGCCCGCCGCCTCGCCCGCGACGCCGCGCGGCTCTTCCACGGTTATACCGCCCGGCCGATCGGCCGCGGCCT
>CAYFQS010000274.1:0-5339 GCA_964345245.1 uncultured Planctomycetaceae bacterium
GCTGCAACACGTCCTGGACCGGCTGCTGGGCTTGCCCGAATCGGTCACCAGCGAGCACCGGCATCGCTGGCGGCAACTGCGAAGCGAGCTGCCCGACCTGCCGGTCGGCGCCGGCGAGGACGGCAGACCGGTGCTGATGCCGGCTGCGCAGTTCGATGTGCTCAAGAACATGGAGAACCCCGAGCTTTACGCGGTGTTTCCATATCGCCAGTTCGGCGTCGGCCGGCCAAACCTCGATCTCGCCCGGCGCACGTTCGAACGCCGTCGCAATCGACTCGGCTGCGGCTGGTGCCAGGATGGCATCCAGGCGGCACTGCTGGGCCTGACCGACCACGCCCGCCGCGATGTGATCGGCCGCTTAACCACGCCTTTCGAGCATGCCCGGTTCCCCGCGTTCTGGGGCCCGAACTTCGACTGGATTCCCGACCAGGACCACGGCAACACCGCGTCGCTGGCACTTCAGTTCATGCTGATCCAGCCGGTGGGCGAGCGGTTGCACCTGCTGCCGGCCTGGCCGCGGGACTGGGATGTCGAGTTCCGCCTGCACGCCCCGGGCCGAACCGTGGTCGAAGGCCGCTTGGGCGATGGCCGGCTGGAGCAGCAGCTTTCCCGCGAGGGCTGGGAGGTGGTCGATCACGCCTCGGCGGCGGGTCGATAACACCGCGCGGTCGCGGGCCGGCTCATCGAGTATCATCAGGTCATGGACACGGACGTCCGGAACATCTCGCATCAGATCTGTGAAGCTAACGGTGTCCCGCACGAGCGTGACGCGCCGGTCGGGCCGCTCACGTGGTATCGCGTGGGCGGGGCGGCGGACGTGCTGGCCCATCCGCAATCGGTGCAACAGCTCGCCCGACTGCTGCGGGCCTGCGCCGAGCAGCAGATTCCGCTCCGCCTGCTCGGCCGGGGGGCGAACGTCATCGTCGCCGACCGCGGCGTGCGGGGCGTCGTGGTGCAACTCGACGCCCCGGCGTTCTGCGAGATCAGCGTGGTGGGCACGACCGTCACCGCCGGCGGCGGGGCGGACCTGGCGAAATTCATCATGACCTGCGTGCGCGGCGGCCTCGCCGGGCCGGAAGTGCTCGCGGGCATTCCGGGCACGGTGGGCGGGGCGGTGCGGATGAACGCGGGCGGCCGGTTCGGCGAGATCGGTCCCCTCGTCGAGCAGGTCCACGCCCTGGGGTGGACCGGGCAGGTCGTGGCGCATCGTCGCGATGACATCGACTTCGGCTACCGCCGCAGTCACCTCGGCGAACCGGTCATCGTGCAGGTCGAATTCGCCCTTCGGCGGGGGAACCCGGATTCGCTGCGCTCGCGGGTGAAGGAGTATTTCCGGTGGAAGGGCCAGAGCCAGCCGCTGGGCGGTCGGTCGGCGGGTTGCGCGTTCAAGAACCCGCCGCGCGAGACGTGCGAGGAGCCGGCCGGCCGTCTCATCGATGAAGCCGGGCTCAAAGGCCGGCGCATCGGCGGGGCGGAGGTCTCGCCGGTCCACGCCAACTTCATCGTGATTCACCCGGGCGGCACGGCGGACGACGCGATTCGCCTCATGGACCACGTGCGGCAGCGGGTGGCGGAGAGATTCGGCGTCAACCTCGAACGCGAATTCGTGGTCTGGGCCGATGAACAACCGAAGGCGGCCCCGTGATTCGGGAGCAGCGATGGCGAACGGGATGCACATCCTGGTGCTCGGCGGCGGGCCGGACCGTGAGCGGCCGGTGTCGTTTCGCAGCGCCGCCTGTGTCGCCGCCGCCTTGCGCGAGGCGGGTCATCGCGTGACCGGGTCCGACATCACGCCGGGCGACCTGTCCGCCCTGAACACGCGTTGCGAGGCGATCTTCCCCGTGCTGCACGGGCAGTGGGGCGAGGGCGGGCCGTTGCAGCGGCTGCTCGACGAGACCGGCCGGCCGTACGTCGGCTCGGGCTACCGCGCCAGCCGCACCGCGATCGACAAGCTGCTGGCGAAGCAGACGGCGGAGCGGATCGGCGTCCCGCCCCCCGCCGCGCAGCAGCTCGGGCCGACCGCGACGCTCGATCTCGATCCGCCGGTGGTGCTCAAGCCCCTCACCGAGGGCAGCAGCTTCGACATCTACTTCTGTCAGACCGCCGAGGACGTCGCCGCCGCCCGGGAAGAGCTGCACGCCCACCACGCGTTCATCCTCGCCGAGCGCTGCGTGAGCGGTCGGGAGCTTACCGTCGGCATCCTCGACGCCGATCCGCTGCCGGTGATTGAGATCGTTGCCGCGACCGACTTCTACGATTACGAAGCGAAGTACGACCGGTCGGACACGCAGTACCGCTTCGAGATCGACCTGCCGGACGAAACCATCACGATGCTCGCGCAGCAGGCGGTGGACGTGCACCTGGAGATCGGCTGTCGGCACGTGAGCCGGGTGGATTTTCTGGTGGACGAGGCGGGTCGGCCGTGGTTTCTGGAAATCAATACGATGCCGGGGTTTACGGACCATTCACTCGTGCCCAAGGCCGCGGCGGAAGCGGGGCTGGCCATGCCCGCGTTGTGCGACCGGCTGGTGCGACTGGCGATGGGCGACCCTCATGGCCGATGATGGACAGGAGGCGAGGGCGATGATCTGACGCCGCGCCTGCGCTGTCGAGCGCTTCGTTCCTATAGTGAAGGATGAAGATGGGGCTGTTTTCGAGATCGAAGTCCAAGTCGAAGAAGAAGGGCGGCCGGTCGCGCAAGGCGAAGCCGGCCGGTCCGGCGATCGACCGCGAATCGCTGCTGCGGTGGATGCGCGTCGCCGCGTGGCTGATCGCCGTCGGCGGGATCGCCGCCGGTTGGTACTTCGGCCGGGCGGCGCTGGTCGATTACGTCGGCGACCGCCGCGCCGCGGTGCCCGAGGTGAAGATCGTCGACGCCCCGCCGTGGATGAGCCCCGCCTTGAGCCGGCAGATTCGCCACACGGTCGCCGCCCGCGTGGCGCCCGATCCACTCGACGCCGAGTCGCTCGAATCGGCCGCCGCAACGTTGCAGCAGAACCCCTGGGTCGAACGCGTGCATGGGGTAAGCCGCGAGTTCGGCGGGCGGATCGAGGTCCGCGCCGCCTATCGCGCCCCGGTCGGGCTCATCCATGCCCGTGACGGCTATCACCTTGTGGATCAGCATGGTCGGCGGCTGCCCGGGGCGTACGCGCAAGAGCAACTCGACGCGCTCGACCTGCCGGTGATCACCGGCGTCTCCGCCGCTCCGCCGCGCGAGGGCGAGCCCTGGTCCGGCGGTGACGTGAGCGCGGGCCTGCAGCTCGCGACGTTCATCGCCGCCCAGCCATTCGCCGACGCCGTCGAAGCGGTCGACGTGACCAATTTCGCCGGCCGGCATGACGCGAGTCGTCCGCATCTGCTGCTCATGACCGAAGACGGCGCGGTGCGTTGGGGGCGGGCGCCGGGCGCTGAGCAGTTCTACGAGCCCCCGGCCGAGACAAAGCTCGAGCATATCCAGCGCGTGCGGCGGAAGTACGGCAGCATCGACGCCGGCGGCCAGATCGTTGACGTATTTGGCGACAGCGTCTTCATCCACCCTCGCCGGGCAATCCGCTACACTGCCGGTGGTGAGTGACGCCCGATCCAAGATTGTTTCCCGTCCGCTGCTGCTGATCTGGTGTGCATGGCTGTTGATCAGTTGGGCGCTGAACGTCGATCTCGACATGCCGACCCGAGTCACGCCCGACTCGATGATCCCCCTTGTCCGGGGCATGATGCTTTCGACGTTGCTCGGATTGGTGTTGATGTGGCCGGCGTGGCGGTTGAGCCGGCGGACGATGATCGCGGCCGGGCCCCTGGTCGTCGGCGACATGTTCAGTCTGCTGCTCGTGATGCAGGTGGTGGTCTGGCCGCTGCGCCTGCTTGTGGGCTGGCCGGTTGCCCGGGCCTTCGTGATCGACGTGACCCTCATCGCGTGGACGATCCCGATCGGGCTCTGGGTCTATCTCGGACTGCGATCTCGGGGACCGGTCGGCCGGGCGTGGGCGATGCTGGCGTGCTGCGCCACGCCCGCGGCAGCGGCGATCTGGGCTCTGGTCACCGGCCGGCCGGAGGTGGTGGACTTCTCGCCGATGCACTCGCTGTGGGTGCTGGGCGATCCGACGGTGATTATGGACCTCGCCCCGCCGGTGTTCCAGGCGATGATCGTCTCGGGCATCACGATCCTGGCGTGGGTGATTCTCGCCCGCTTCACCGGTGTCGCGGCCGGCCAGGATCGCTAAAATAATCGGTTCGTCAGAACGAAGACCGCAATGAGATGGGAAGGCAGCGATGGAATACATCAGTGCGGAAGACAGACAACAACTCGAAGAGAAGCTCGACGAGTTGAAAGGGAAGCGAACGGCACTGTCGACCCGGATCGGCGAGGCCCGTGAGTTGGGCGATCTGTCCGAGAATGCCGAGTACCACGCCGCTCGCGAAGAACAGGGACTGAACGAAGCGGAAATCCGCCGGCTCGAGCAGCGGCTCAAAGATGCCAAGGTCGTCGACGATTCGGAGATTCCCGAGGACATGGTCTTCCTCGGGGCCACCGTCAAGCTCCGCGACGTCGAGGACGGCGATGAAGACCTCTACCGCCTCGTGGGCGAAGCGAGCGGCAGCTTCGACTTCGAAGTGATCGAAGTCACCGCGGCGAGCCCCATGGGCGAGGCCCTGATGAAAGCCCGCGTGGGCGAGACCATCCGCGTCGACCTGCCCAAGGGGACGAAGCGATTCGAGATCGTCGAGATCGTTTGACCGCGACCCGCTGAAACGGGGGCGCGCTGGATCACACCCGCGGGTCCGCCTCGGGATCCTCCGGTGGTGCGTAGTCCGGATTCACCTGCGGAATTTTCGCTTCGCAGCTCTCCCGCCAGTCCTTCAGCATGGCGTGCAGCTTCTTCGTGCGATCCGGTTCGGCGTCGGCGAGGTTGTGCGATTCGCTGATGTCGTGGCGCAGGTTGTAGAGTTCGAGTCGGCCGTCCTCGAAGAACTCGATCAACTTCCAGTCGCCGCAGCGCACGGAGGAGCCCGGCGTCCCGCCCTGGTTGCCGTAGTGCGGGTAGTGCCAGTAGATCGCCTCGCGGTCGAGCTGCGTGGTCGGATCGCGGAGCAGGGCGGTGAAGCTGACCCCGTCGGCGTGTTGCTCCGGCTTCGGATCGAGCCCGGCGATCTCCAGGACGGTGGGATACACGTCGGGACTCGTGATCGGCGTGGAACACTGCGAGCCCCGGCGGGTCACGCCCGGCCAGTGCACGAGCATCGGCTCGCGGGTGCCGCCTTCGTACATCCAGCCCTTGCCCGCGTGGAGCGGGAAGTTACACGTCGGCGAGCCCTCGCTCGTGCTCAGCCCGCCGTGTAAC
>CAYFQS010000275.1:0-5331 GCA_964345245.1 uncultured Planctomycetaceae bacterium
ATGATCGCCCCGGTCGAGCCCTGTTGTCGGTCGCTGGACGGTCTGGGGGCATCTGCGAACCCGCCGGCCTTGGCGACAGTCTGCGCACGCCGGCGAGCTTGAGATCAGCGCGGCTGCTCACTTCGGCAGTGCGAAGTGCTCGCCCTTGACGCGGAGGATTTGGCCGGTCTGGGCCGGCCAGGGGGTGTCGGTGCCGCAGCCGAGGCCGAAGTAGAAATCGCCGTCGAGCAGTTCGAACGAGCGGGCGAACGTCTGGCACCGGAAGTGCATCACCTCCTGCCAGTTCTTCAGATCGGCGGTGTACCAGACCCGCACGAGGTAGGGATGCGTGTCGCGGTCCTCGACGATCTCGGCGGTGAGGGCGTAGAGATGCCGCTCGCCGAGCAGCAGGTCCCACGGCACGCCGTCGATGGGAATCTTCTCCGCCATCGGGTCGCCGCCGATCACGCCCGCCGAGTAGATCGCGAAGGGGTGCCAGTGTTGATCGTTCACGCTGTCGGCCCCGATGTACACCGCACGGCTGCGGAACACGACCGGTCGCACCATCAGCCGTGTGCCCTGCCTGGCCTCGGGATGCGGTTCGGGCGCCGCCGGGAACATCTCAACATCTTCGACCCGTTCGAAGCCCTTGCCGGTAAACCGGCAGAGCACGGTGTTGAAGTTGCTTGCGTAGATTTCGGTTCCGATGCGGGCGAGCGTGTACGAACGCATGCCGGGCATGTGGTGCAGCTTCCACGACCGCCCGAGGTTGGTCGATACCGCCACGCCCGCGCCTTCCGGCGTGCCGAGGGCGGCGAACAGCCGGCCGCGGTGCCGCAGCAGGTCGTAGTTGTGCATCGCGTCCGGCAGCGTCCGCTTCTTCTCCCACCCGCCGGACTCGAGCACGTAGAAGTTGCCGGTGTCCCACGATTCGAGCGGCGTGTGGCCGGGGATCATCAGCTTCGCCCCGATCACCCGGTAGCGGTCGATCTGCATGCCGTCGATGGTGTAGGGCTTCTTGAACCGATCGCTCGCCGGGTCGAAGTACCACACGTCGGCCGGGCCGGGGTCGGTCGCCGGGCCGAAGGTCGCACCGTTGCCGGACCCGAGGTAGAGCTTGCCGTCGAAGACCTGCATGTCCCACACGTTGCGGGCGTAGGTCATCTTCTCGTCGCCGTACCGTTCGTGCGCGGGAGCGCCGAGCACTTCGAGATTTCGCCGCACGTCCCACCGCGGCCGCGGTCCGGCGGATGCGGACGAAACCACAAGGGCCAGCGCTGCCGCGACCGTCAGGCCCCGCAGGGAGGCGCGGTCGGTCAACGGACTGGAACTCATTCGATCACACGAGCTTTGCGCCATTGATCACTCCCGCCGGCTCGCAGGCCAACATCCGTAAACCATACTCGAAAATCATCCGCCCCGCGGTGATCGAGGGACACGATGATGGGCCCGAGCTGCGCATGGTTCTCCCACGTCGACATGCGGGTCGGCTTCTCCGCCCCGCCGTGTCGGTAGACCCATTCGAGGATGCGATAGCCGTTGTCGACGAACAACTCGTACACGTCGCCCGGCGTGTAGCCGCCTTCGGCGGGATAGCGGACCGTGATGCGCCGGGCCTCGCCGTCGCCGAGCGGGCGCTGGTGCATGCCCGTGTCTTCCACTTCGGCCGAGGTGTCCCACAGGACATGGAAGGGAAACAGCAGCCAGTAACGGTCGTTGATGTAGGCCCGGTCGATGCGTTTTGCCGCGTCGGACCACTGCTCGCGCGGGGTGTTGCGATGGTACGTCACGGTCTCCGGCCGGCCGTCCTCGCCCGGCCCGGTGTAGGTGATCCGCATGGTCTTCGGCTGCCACCGCCAAGAGCGCTCCATCGTCTTGTCGCCCAACCTGGCGTGGAATGTGTAGCGAAGCTCATCGACCTCGCTCCAGCCGGGATAGCCGTAGGCGTCGGCGATGCGGGCGCGAGGGTCGAGCTCGTCTTCGGCAACGGCGGTGGAAACAAGGGCGAGTGCGATGTACAGGGCGGTGCGAAGCATGGCGTACCTCCGGATGATTATTGGCGCGTCGCCGGCAGTCGACCGCTACCGGTTGGCCTGGAGGAAGATCGCATCGGCGATGGCGATGCAGCGATGGACGAACTCGTGTAACTCGCCCGCGGGCACGCGGTCGCCGGCCGGGTAGCACGCCAGCCAGTCACGCCGACACTCGATGGTCAGGTTGGTCTCGGGCAGCAGATCGGCGAGACGCTCGTCCAGGCGCGGCGGGAGTTGCTCAACCTCGCCGGAGAGGCGGTAGGCGTTGGCGAACACCGGCTCGCCCGGCGCCGCCCGACCGAGCGTGCGACTGCGGGCCGAGTCCGCCGCGAGCATGAACTCCGGCAGGCGCGACGCGCCGCTCGGTCGGTCGATGATCATGACGGTCTGCGTGGTGTTCAGCGGCAGCGGCGTCGGACCGGGCAGTCGAGGCGCGTCGCTGGGTTCGTCCTGGCCGGCGTTCGCCGGCGACCGCGGATGGATGTACCCGGCGAACTCGATCAGCGCCACGCGATAGCCGCCGACCTCGCCATCGAGTGCATGACGGACATCGAGACCGCCGGCGCCCACGCCCAGGGCGAGCGGTTGCAGGACGTCTTCCACCGCGCCGGGCGGATCAACCGGGAAGGGTTCGAGGTCGAACCGCCGGGCGAGGCGGGCCCACACCGCGGGACGCCGGCGACGCAGCACAAACCAGAACGAACCACCGAGAAGGACGACCGCGGCCGCGATCGCGCCCGCCGGTCCGAGCCACGAGAGTGTCAAGGTGTTTGCGGACATGAGCGGCAGGCCCGCGGCGGCGATGAGGCGAAGATCAGGACTCGAACAGCCCGCCTTCGCCAGGTTCGGGCAGGGTGATGCCAAGATGCTCGGCGACCCGGGCGGTGAGTTGCCGACCGCGTCGCGTCCGGGCCACGAAGCCGAGTTGGAGCAGGTATGGCTCGACCATGTCCTCCAGCGTTCCGGCGTCCTCGTTGAGCGTGGCGGCGATCGCTTCGAGCCCGACCGGCCCGCCGCGGTACACGTCGGCGATGGCGCGCAGGTACTGGTGGTCCAGTTCGTCGAGCCCGAGCTCGTCCACGCCTTCGAGCTTCAGCGCCTGCTCGACGGTCTGGGCATCGAACCGGCCTTCGCTGCGAATCTGGGCGAAGTCGCGCACCCGCCTCAGCAGCCGGTTGGCGATCCGCGGCGTGCCGCGGCTCCGCTGCGCCACCGCCTGCAGGGCTTGTTCGCTGATCCCGGCCAACGCCAGGAGGCGGGCGCTGCGATGCAGAATCTTCAGCAGCTCCTGCTCGTCGTAGAAGTTCAGGTGATGCGTGATGCCGAAGCGGCTGCGCATCGGGCCGCTGACCAGCCCGGCCCGCGTGGTCGCGCCGATGAGCGTGAACGGCTTGAGCGGGAGCGTGATCGTCTTGGCGTGCATGCCCGAGTCGACCACGAAGTCGATCTTGAAATCCTCCATCGCCGCGTAGAGGTATTCCTCCAGGGCGACGGGCAGACGGTGCACCTCGTCGATGAACAGCACGTCGCCGCGCTGCAGCTTGGTCAGGGTGCCCACGAGGTCGGCCCCCTTGGTCAGGGCCGGGCCCGAGGTGACCGTCACGTGCGTGCCCATCTCGTTGGCGATCACGTGAGCGAGCGTTGTCTTGCCCAGCCCCGGCGGCCCGTGCAACAGCACGTGTTCGACCGGCTCGTCGCGCTGCTGGGCGGCGCCGATCGCGATGCGCAGCTTCTCGACAAGCTGCGGCTGGCCGACGTAATCGTCCAGCACCGTCGGCCGCAGCGCGAGGTTCAGGCGATCCTCGCCCTCGTCTCGCGTGCTGCCTGAAATGATGCGATCCTTCGCCATGCCGGGGCCGCTCACGGGTAGATGGTGTGTGTTTCCAGTTCCGGCGCCACGAGGTCTTCGTAGGTCTCGCGGCGGCGGATGAGCGTCGCCGTGTCGCCGCTGATCAGCACTTCGGCCGGGCGGGGCATCGCGTTGTAGTTGCTCGCCATCACCATGCCGTACGCCCCGGCGCTGAACACCGCGAGCAGGTCGCCGCGCGCGACGGGCGGCAGGGCCCGGTCCGGGGCGAGGAAGTCGCCGGTCTCGCAGATCGGCCCGACCACGTCCACCCGCTCCAGACCCTCGTTGGTCATCTCACGCGTGCGATCGGCCGGCTCGTGCTTCGGGACGACGTGGGTCGGCCAGACGAAGTGAAACGCGTCGTACATCGTCGGCCGCACGAGATGGTGCATGCCGCTGTCGACGATGATGAACTTCTTCGATCCACCGGTCTTCACGTACTGCACGCGGGTCAGCAGCACGCCGGCGTTGCAACTGATCGTTCGGCCGGGCTCGAGAATGACCTTCCCGCCCTCATCGACGAACGGTTGAAGCAGTGGCACGATGCGGTCGGCGTATTGCTCGTATGGGGGCGTCTGGTCGGCTTCGTAATCCGCCCCGAAGCCGCCGCCGATGTCAAGGGCGCGGATTTCGTGGCCCTGGCTCCTCAACTCCTCGATCAGCAGCAGGGCTTTGCCGATCGCGTCCACGTAGGGCTCGACGCTGTAGACCGGCGAGCCGATGTGCAGATGCAGCGCGCCCAGGCGCAGGTGTTCGTGCCCGCCGTAGCGGGCGAAGAACCGCTTGGCCCGCTCGATGTCCACGCCGAACTTGGTTTGCTTCGTCCCCGTGGTGGTTTTCGCGTGCGTGCCGGGATTGACATCGGGGTTCACGCGAAGGGCGGCCTCGGCGGTCTTGCCCGCGCTGCGGGCAAGGTGGGCGATGTTCTCGAACTCCGCTTCGGATTCGATGTTGAAGTAGCCGATGCCCGCTTCGAGGGCCTGGATGATCTCGGCGTCGGTCTTGCCCACGCCGGCGTAGACGATCTTGCCCGGCGCGACGCCGGCGCGGCTCGCCCGGTGAAGCTCGCCGCCGCTGACCACGTCCATCCCCGCGCCGCGGTCGGCCAGCAGCTTGACGATGTGCACGTTCCCGTTGCTCTTGATCGAGTAGCAGATCAGCGGCTTGAGCTTGCGAAAGGCCGCGGTGAGCCGGTCGTAATGATCCTCGAGCGTGCGACGGGAGTAGAGGTACACCGGCGTGCCGATCCTCGCCGCCAGCTCATCCACGTTCACGTCTTCGCAGTGCAGTTGTCCGTCGTGATAGTCAAAGCAATCCATCAGGCGCTCCGTCTGGTTGACCGGCCATTGTAATCCTCGCCGCAGCGCACGTCATACGCCCCCCCCGGCCCGCCTCGCTTCAGCGAGTGCGGGGGATCGGTCGCCCGGTCGGTGGTCCACGCCTCGCTGAAGCGAGGTCGCGCCGATGGGG
>CAYFQS010000276.1:0-5329 GCA_964345245.1 uncultured Planctomycetaceae bacterium
TACGACGTCGGGCAGGACACGACCTTCTTCGGCGTGGTCGTGCCCGAGCCGGCGAGCGCGATGACGATCCTCGTCGGGCTCGGGTGGATCATGCTGCGGCGGCGACCCCGCCGGAGCGAATGAGCGACACACTGAGCCGACGACGATGGCGCTGCTCGGCCCCGGCGGGCTGGCGGCGGGTCGGCGCCGCGTGGCTGATCTACACCTGGGAAAACGCCACCTCCCGGCCGTGGGTCACCATGGCCCACGGCGTCCGCGACGACTCCGACGGCCGCGACGCGTTCCGGCGCGACTTCTGCTGTGACTTTCCTCGAGCTTCACGTCGTTGAATGGCCGCGCGCCAGGCGGCCGGGTTGAACCCGCGGGCTCGCGCCGAGGGTCATCGCATTTGCCCTTCAGGTTGCTTGCAGACCTCATGGCAGGCCTCACCCCACGGAGCCCGGACCGGGGTGAGCGCAGGGAGGGTGCCACGGTCGGACTCGAAACGGAGTGGAGAGCCGGCCGTGCTTGCCCGCTGCGCGCCTCGCTGAAGCGAGGTCGCGCCGCGGCAACCACGCCGCGCGTTCGGCACGGCCGGCCTTGACGCCGAAGCCAGGGGCGCCAAGTGCGATGGCCCCGTTCTCGCTCCCGCTGCGGCCGCGGATACATTGATCGGCGCATCCGGGGTTGATAGAGTCCCCTGCCCCGCACGCTGAAGGATGTCGCATGAGTTGTCCGTTTCCGATCAGAACCCACACCGCGGACGTCTGCGTGATCGGCGGGGGGATGGCGGGGCTGTGCGCCGCCATCGCCGCCGCACGCCACGGCGCCCATACCGTGCTTCTGCACGACCGCCCTGTGCTCGGGGGCAACGCGTCGAGCGAGATCCGCATGTGGATCTGCGGGGCACGGGGCAAGCAGAACAAAGAGACCGGCATCCTCGAGGAGATTCAGCTCGCCAACCTCCATCGCAATCCGTCGCTGAACTACTCGATCTGGGACAGCGTGCTCTACGAGAAGGCGTGCTTCCAGCCGAACCTCCACGTCGAGCTGAACTGCTCCGTGCTCGATGCGGAGACCGAGGGCTCGCGGATCAGATCGGTGACCGGCTGGCAGCTCACTTCGCAGACCTGGCACACGGTGACGGCGGGGCAGTTCATCGATTGCTCGGGCGATTCGATCCTCGCCCCGCTGACCGGGGCCGCGTGGCGTCAAGGCCGCGAGTCGCGCGAGGAGTTCGGCGAGGACATTGAACCGGAACCGGCGGACGACCGGACGATGGGCCAGTCGCTGCTGATCCAGGTCCACCGCACGGAGCAGCCCCAGCCGTACACCCCGCCGAAGTGGGCGTACCGATTCGAGTCGCCGGACGACCTGGCGTATCGCATCCGGGGCGTGCAGGCGCACAATTTCTGGTGGGTGGAGATCGGCGGGCTCGACGATACGATCCACGATGCCGAGCCGATCCGCGATCAACTGATGCGCATCGTCTACGGCGTGTGGGATTACATCAAGAACCGCGCTCCCGAGCGCGAGCAGGCGAGGAACTGGGCGGTGCACTGGGTCGGCTCGCACCCCGGCAAGCGGGAGAATCGCCGATACGAAGGCGACCACATCATGACCCAGCACGACATCGAGGGGGCCGGGACGTTCGAGGACGTGGTCGCTTTCGGCGGATGGTCGATGGACGACCACCACCCCGCGGGTCTGCTGTATCCCGGCAAGCCGACCATCTTCCACCCCGCGCCCTCGCCGTATGGCATCCCCTACCGCAGTCTGTATTCACGCAACGTCGACAACCTGCTCTTCGCCGGTCGCAACATCTCCGTGACTCACGCGGCCCTGTCCTCGACGCGGGTGATGGCGACGTGCGCCGTCCTGGGGCAGGCGGTCGGCACGGCGGCGGCGCTGTGCACGCGACACGCCGTCTCGCCGCGCGGCGTGCATGAGTCCCACCTCCGCGAGCTCCAGCAGACATTGATGGATGACGACGCGTTCCTCCCCGGGTTCACCCGCGCGATCGACCCGCTCGCCGCCGATGCGCAACGGACCGCCCCGTGCGAACACGCCGATCGACTCATCGACGGGATGGATCGCGACCGCGAGCACGAGCCGCACCACGTGTCCGTGCCCGTCGGCGAAGGGATCACGTTTGAATGGAAGACCGCGCGATGGGTCGGCGGGGTGCGCCTGACCTTCGACTCGAATCTCGACCACGACAAACGCATGCCGTGCGCCTATCCGATCCGGGGCGATCGCCAGGCGGTGCCCGATGTGCTCGTGCGCGCTTTCCGCATCGAGGTTCGCGAGCCGGCGACGGACTGGCGGATCGTTCATGCGATCACGGATAACGTCGACCGCGTGGTGCGACTGCCGGTCGAGGCCGAAGTTGCCGCGGTGCGTCTCGTGTGCGAAGCGACCTGGGGTGGACACGAGGTAGCGAACGTGCTGGCCTTCGAGCCGGTTTCGACCCACCGCGAGTGGCGGCCGGAGATCCCGGAAGGACGGGCGTGGTCGCAAGTCCGCGCGGACTGCGATCCCGCCGACCTCGCCCAGCCGGCGAAGATCGACGAACCGGAACACCGCGGTCACTCGGCGTGACCCGCGGCCCGCAGGCCCTGAGTTCAGCACGGCCGGCCCTGCGCTGCGGCCGACCTGCGTTCGAGCCGAAGGTCGCTCCGGGTCCGACCGGGGCGCCCCGGCGACAAGGGCAAGTGGTGGACCTCACGCGCCGGTGTGGCCGAAGCCGCCTTCGCCGCGGATTGTGTCGGGCAGTTCGTCCACCACGTCCCACTGCCCCCGCATCACCGGGGCGACGATCATCTGCGCGATCCGCATGTTCCGGCTCACCGTGAACGGGGCCTTGCCGAGGTTGACCAGGGCGACCTTCACTTCGCCGCGGTAGTCGGCGTCGATGGTGCCCGGCGTGTTGGGCAGCGAGATGCCGTGCTTGACCGCGAGGCCGCTGCGGGGGCGGACCTGCGCCTCGTAGCCGGCGGGCAGCGCCATGGCGAACCCGCAGGGCACCAGCGCGATCTCGCCGGGCTCGAGGATCACGTCGCGCTCGTTGGCGGCATGCAGGTCCATCCCGGCCGCATGGGCCGACTGATAGCGCGGCAGGTCCACGCCCTCGCCGTGAGGCAGACGCTTAATTTGGATGGTCACCGGCTCGCTCAACGGTTTGCTCCCGTGCTGGACGGGGGCATGGTACCATCCCGTCCGCTCATGGCGTACATCTTCGACATGGACAGTCTGCTCGCCGACACCGGCGCGATCTGGCGCGAGGCGGAAGATCGGCTGTTGCGTCAGCTTGGCGATGCGTGGTCGCCGCACTGGGCCGAGCGCTATCGCGGTCTCAACGCCGCCGACCTCGCCGCGGTCGTGCACGAACATCTGCGCCCGTCGCAGTCGCTCGAGTGGTGCCGGCAGTTCATGCACCGGGCGCTGCGGGAGGCGTACAAGAGCGGGGAACTGACCGCGATGCCCGGCGCGGTCGAACTGGTCGGGCGTCTGCGCGGCCGGGCGCCCATGGCGGTGGCGTCGGGCAGTCCGCGCGGAGGCATTGAAACCGCGACGCGTCGCCTGGGCATTCGCGAGTGCTTCGAGGTGGTGATCAGCAGCGAGTCGGTCGGTCGGGGCAAGCCGGCGCCGGACGTGTTCGGCGTGGCGGCGGAGCGGCTCGGGGTCGCGCCGGATCGCTGCATCGTCTTCGAAGACAGCGTGGTGGGCGTGCGGGCGGCGCTGGCCGCGGGCATGACGTGCTTTGCGGTGCCGAGCGGGCGGGGTGAGGAGATCGCCCGCCTCACGCCGCACGTTTTTCCCTCGCTCGCCGAGATCGGCGACGCCGAGCTCGCGTTAGAATAAGCGGCGCATCATGGACTTCGACTGGCTCATCGCCATCATCGCGGCTTACCTGTGCGGGTCGATCCCCTTCGGGCTGCTCATCGGCTTCGCCCACGGGGTGGACCTCCGCGCCCGCGGCAGCCGCAACATCGGCGCGACCAACTGCGGCCGGGTGGTCGGCGGGAAGTGGGGCTACCTCTGCTTCACCCTCGACGTGCTCAAAGGCGCGGCCCCGGTCGCGGTCGCGGGCGGGTGGTTCGGCTGGCTCAACGCCCCGGAGGTGACCGCGGCCGAGGCGTGGCGCTGGCTGGCGATCGCGGTGGCGCCGGTGCTCGGGCACGTGGGGCCGGTGTGGCTGAAGTTCCGCGGGGGGAAGGGCGTGGCGACCGGGTTCGGCGTGATCGTCGGCGTCTGGCCGTTCCTCACCGTCCCCGCCGCGGCGGCGATGGCGACGTGGGCGGTGATCGCCCTGGCCTACCGCTACGTGTCGCTGGCGAGTATCGCCTCGTCGGTCGGCCTGCCGATTTACTTCCTGGTCACCGCCGCCATGGCCGGCTGGACCCTCGACTGGGCCTGGCCCTTCGTGGCCGTCACCGCCGCCATGGCCGCGCTCGTCGTCTACCGCCACCGCACGAACATCGCCCGCCTGCGAACCGGCGAGGAGACGAAGATCGGGGACGGGTAGGATCGAACCCCGAACCCGGAAAGAACTTCGGGTTTCGGGTTTTCGACTTTCGCCTTTCGGGTGTCTCGACCGGGTGGGTCACGGGCAGGTCGATCTCGTTCTTGTTTTGTCGGAAAAAATTCTGCCTATCCCCGCTGAACCCCTTTTTTTACAGGAGCTGAGTGGTTATAAGGTGTCCAAGCCGCATTAAGGACGGTGCGGCGACACACGTTTCCTGATATGCGGAGTAGCGCCATGGCGAAGAAGAAAGCCGCCGAGAAGAAACCCCCCACCAAGTCGGAGATCGTGTCTCAGCTCGCTGAGAAGGCCGACATCACCAAGAAGCAGGCCACCACCGTGGTCGAGGAGCTGATGAACCTCGCCGGGAAAAACCTGAAGAAGTCGGGCCCCGGCTCGTTCTCGATCCCGGGTTACCTGAAGTTCACCGTCCAGCGGAAGCCCGCGACCAAGGCCCGCAAGGGCATCAATCCCTTCACCGGCGAAGAGATCATGATCAAGGCCAAGCCGGCCCGCAACGTGGTGAAGGTCCGCCCGCTCAAGAAGCTCAAGGACATGGTCTGAGCGAGCGGCGGGGTCCGCTTCGGCGGATAGATCGAAGGAATGCGAAAAAGCCCCGGCCGATCGGCCGGGGCTTTTTCATCGGTGTCGAGGCCCCCGCCTCGCCGCGCGCCGAAGCGCGGCCGCACGTCTATTCCCACTTGCCCCAGGCGTCGCCGGCGGGCAGGGCGGGTGGACGCTCGTAGGGCGTGGACATCTGAATCGCGGTGTGCCGTTCGCCGGCGTCGAGGAAGCCGGCCATGGCGTCGATGCCGATGGGCAGTC
>CAYFQS010000277.1:0-5317 GCA_964345245.1 uncultured Planctomycetaceae bacterium
ACTCGTCTGGATCCCCGCGCGGGCCTGGCTCTTCCCGTCTTGCCCGACGAGGATGGCGGTGATGGCGGTCGAGAGGAGAACGAGGAGCTTCCGGCTTTGCAGCATGGCGATGTTTCCCAGTGCCAGGATTCGAATGGCGGGCATTGTACGGATTTGCCGAAAACCACGTTCGGGCCGCTGTTGATTGCCGGGCAGAGAGCTCAGATATCGCCGGTGCGCGATTCCACTCGCTTGCCCAGCTTCTCAGTTGGCCGTGTTTTCGCCGCCCGTTACCGAACTTCGAAAACGACGCGGGCGTACCAACGCGGATATCGTCGCAGCGTCTGACGGTTCGGTGGAGCAAGGCATGGTGTGTGTAACTTCCGCCCTTGACGGCAGGTGGGTGAAGCGGGTCTCGGGCGGGCGGCTGCTCGCTCACCGGTTTTGCGGCACGAATGGAGCGGCGCGCTCGCCCCGCCAATCATTGTCGGAATTGCGGGATTACGTCTTGACGTGTGATAACCGCGTGGGTATCGTGACAGGCTTTACTCACGCCAACACTACCCTCCGGAAACTGACAACGAACTGGCTACGCGAGATCGAATATGATCAACAGCACTGTAGCAGGTTGGCTGGTGGTGATTCTGTGTTTCGGGGCAATGGCGTCACCCACGACGGTCTCGGCCCGCGAGGTCGAGATGCCCGACAAGGAGTACAAGCTTCTCGACACCTTCGAAGCCCATCAGCTCTCGAAGGCGGACAAGCTGTTCAACGACAAGGAGTATCGGGCGGCGGCGGCCGGGTATGACACGTTCATTCTCGACTTCCCCCGCTCCGACGCCGTGTCGTACGCCCTGGTGCGCATGGCCCGGTGCCTGCACCTCGAAGAGAAGCGCTTCCAGGCGATCAAGCGCTACAACGAAGTGCTCGACTACTTTCCCAACGACATCCTCTACGCGGGGGCGGCCCTGTACTACATCGGCCAGTGCCACTGGCAGAATGGTGATGTGGAACAGGCGATGAAGGCCTGGGCCGAGATGGCCGAGGACGAAGACTACTCGCGGCACTATCTCGCGGCCGGGGCGATCAACCAGCTCGCGGAGAACCTGCAGAAACAGGGCCGGCATGACCAGGCGGTGGCGTACTTCAAGCAGGTGGCCATCGATTTCCGACGGTCCAATGACAAGTCCGCCCGCAAGGCGATGTGGAAGGTGATTCCGCATTACGTGAAGAAGCAGCCCGACGAGTCGAAGCTGCGCGAGTTCTACGGCGAGGTGCGGGGCTTCGAACACCGCCCCATCGACGTGCCGGCCGACCTCGAAGAGGACCAGCGGTACTGGGGCAAGGTGATTTACCTCGTCGAGCGATACGACGATTTCACCGACCTCCAGCGCGATCTCCGGGAGCGATACTTCCGCTACTGGGCGGGCGTGATGACCGGCCGCTTCCCGCAGTGGGACGAGTATCAGATCGCGCTGGCGAACTTCCACCGGGTCTCCGAAGGCAGCGTCGAGCGCTGGATGCAGCGGATCGACCACCAGTTCAAGGAATACCAGGAACCGGGCGACTACGACCGCATCGTCAAGTGGATCACGATCTATCGGCGGCATCCGGAGAAGATCGCCAAGTATTACAATATGCTCACCTTCGCGAAGATGAGCAACGAGGCGATCACCGAGTTGCTCAAGACGTGCTTCGACAGCATCAAAGACCCCGAGATGGCCAGGAACGTGTTCTATAAGCTTCGTCTCGGGGAGATGACCGATCGGAACCGGCGCGATCTGGAGCGGTATCTCTGGGACCGGGACATCGACCTGGTGCGCGACGTGTGTATGACCTACGACGACCAGGCCCAGGGCAAGCTGGAACTGCTTCGGGCGTACCACTGGCGTCGGCGTCACCGGGGCGATCACGACTCGGCGGAGAAGGGCATCGTCCTGGCCGACGAGGTCGCGGCCGAGCCGAAGTATGCCGCCGAGGCGTTCTACAAGAAGGGCGAGTTGCTCCAGTGGGAACGCAAGTGGGAAGAGGCGATCGCGACGTTTCGCCGGGCGGACAATCCGCCGAGCAACTTGTTTCGCATGGCCGAGTGTTACGCGAAGATGGGTCGGCTCGAAGCGGCGATCGCCCAGTTGCGCGAGATCGAGAACTTCTTCAAGCCCAAGGCCCCGGAGGCCGGGCTGCGCATCGCCTACTACTACCGCGATGCGGGGATCAAGGACCGTTTCATTTCATCGTTACGCGCGGTGCTCAAGAAGTACCCGGAAAGCGGCCAGTCCAGCCGGGCTCACCAGGAGCTCGAAGAACTGGGCGTGAAGATGGGCGGCGGCGTCAACGCAGAGGATTGACATGCGAAAACTGTGGCTGATGGCAATGTGCTTGATGGTCGGGGTGTGCACCTTCGGCGTCGCGCCGAGGGCGGAGGCGGCTCGCGAAGCCAAGGGCGAACGCCCCATCGGCGGCGAAGGCGAGGCCGGCCAGGGCGATTACGCGGCCAACCGACTCCTCGAACGCGCCGAGGATTTGTTGCTCGCCCAGGAGAACGAGCGGGCGGTCAATATCCTGCAGAGCGTGATCGAGCAGTACCCCGCCAGCCCGGTGCGATTCAAGGCCTACCTCAAACTCGGCAAGCATTACCTCGATCGCAACGAGCACGGCAAGGCGGTCGGCTACCTTCGCAACCTCAAGTCGCTGGAGATCGACACCGAAGGCGAACTCAGCGGCGAGATGCTCGACGTCTATCTCGAAGGTATGTACCTGCAGGGCGTGACCTACTTCGAGATGCGGCAGTACGGCGCGGCGTTCCCGATCCTTCGCCGCATCACCCAGGATCATCCGAACACGGTGTGGGCCAATCAGGGGTACTACTACATCGGCATGTGCCACTTCGCCCAGGAAAACTGGAACAAGGCGATCAAGGCGCTGTCGCTGGTGGGAACCTTCGTGGACCCGGACAGCCCGTCGGTGCAGTACGTCGAAGCCGGGCACCGGTTTTACGTCAAGGTTTCCGACGCCGATCTGCCCGTCCTGCATCGCCTGGGCGAGGACATCATGGTTGAAGTCTCGACGGAGGAAGGCGATAAGGAAGTCGTCCGCTGCATTCCCCTGGCCTCCGATGCCGACATCTTCATCGGGTCCTGCTCCTCCGAGATCGGGTTGCCCAAGGTCGGCGACAACGTCCTGCAGATGACCGGCACGGGGGATATCTCCATTCGCTACGTCGACGTCAACACCCGGGAAGGCGAGAGCAACGTCCCGCGGGGCAAGTCGGTCAAGGTGGTCTCGACCGCGGCGATCAATTTCACGCTCGGCACGTTCGAGAACAGCGCTCCCGCGGCGTTTCTCGGCCAGCCGCTGTTCGTGATGCTCCACGACGTCGATCTCGACACGTCGCCGGCGGCGGACACCGCCGAGGTCCGCATCGTGTCGCGCTACAAGCAGGAGGAAGACGACGAGATGACCCTCTCCGGCCGAGGGGTGGATATCGACCGGCTCTTCCGGGAAGAGGAAGAGAACTACGAAATTCGCGACGAGGTCACCCTCACCCTCCGGGAACTCGGCGAAGGCGAGATCATTCACCGAGGCGACTTCGGCGGCAGGACCCGGATCGAGGCCTTCCAGGAAGGCATGGCCGTGGACAAGAGCGACGATGTCCTCGTCTGCGCCCTCGACGACGAGATCGTCGCCAGCTACGTCGACGAGCGGCACATCGAGGGCGAGTTCCCCCGCCAGGTCAACGCGACGATCAAGGTAATCGGCGAGATCAACAGCCGACCCCAGGCGACGCAGTCCGTGGTCGTCGATCCCGTGATCAAGGCGAAGAAAGGCGTCGTGGAAGCGACGGCGTACCTCGAACTCGCTCGCATCTTCAAGAGCATGGGCCTGATGCAAGGCGCGAAGGAGAAGGCGGAGCAGGGGCTCGATGAAGTCGAGCAGATCATCCGCATCCGCGAGCCGATTCCGATGGAGCTCAAGGAAGACGCGTTCCGGATCAAGTGGGAACTGCACCTGGTGCAGGACGATTTCGACGCGGCCATCGCCACCTGCCGGTTGTTCAACCGGCTCTACCCGGAATCGCCCTTCGTCGACCAGGCCCTGCTCGGGATCGGTAAGATCCTCATCGAGAACGACGAGTGGCGGGATGCGATCAACATCTTCCGCCAGATCATCGACCTGCCGAACTCGATGGTGAAAGCCGAGGCCCAGTTCATGATCGCCCAGGCGATCGAAAAGAACGAAAATCGTCGGGCCGAGGAGCGGGCGATCAAGGAGTACAAGGCCTGCGCCGAGCGGTATCCCGAAAGCCAGTATGCCGGCATCTCGCTGGCGAAGCTGATCGATTACTACATCAACCAGCGCGACTACATGACCGCCAGCGACATGCTGGACCAGGTGTTCCAGGACTACCCGGATGCGGAGTTCCTGGATTCGATGCTCCTGAAGTGGGTGCTGGTGTCGTACCGGATGGGGGACTTCCAGAAGGCGGCGGAGAAGTGCCAGCAGTTGATGTTCGAGTATCCGCACAGCAGCTACGCCCAGCAGGCGAAGAAGATTCTGCCCAAAATTGAGGAAAGATTGAACCGATGATGAAGCGCACCATCGTTTGCCTGAGTTTGCTCCTGGCGGCGAGCTGGACCGGGATCGTCTCGGCCGCGGAGCCGAACGCCCCGGCGCAGCAGCAGTTCCAGGAGCTCGTGCAGAAGGTCCAGAAGGACGGCGCGGGCGTCAGCGAGGGGGAAGTGGAACGGATGATCGAGCTCAGCGAGGAGCTCGGGCAGCCGTACACCGCCTTCGTGGCCGTCAAGAGTCACCTGGCGCGGAATCTCTCGCCTTCGCCGTCTCTGTTGAATGCGGCGGCGGAGAACGCGTTCCTCGCCGGCGAGTACCGCACCGCGGTGGCGCGTTACAAGGCCTACCTGCGGGCCGCCAACGGCGACAAGGAGACCGCCGAGGCGGCGGGCCGGCTCTACACCATCCTCATCGACTTCGTTCGCGCCGGCGACGACGCCTATCTGTTCATGAAGCAGTTCGGCTCCCGCTATCGCAACAGCATCGAGGCGCGGAAGTTCGACGGGTGGTTCCTCGACCAGGCCCGGCGGCGGGACGATGTTCCCGCCCACGCCATGCGCCTTGCCGAAGTCTTCGGCGACAAGCTGCCGGTCGAACAGGAGCGGTTGTACTTCTGGAGCGAGCTCGACTGGCTGATGAATCAGCTCTCGCAGGCCCGCTCCGACGATTTCGACGCCCTCGCCGACGCCCGCGAGCTCGCCGCCGGCCTGCGCGCCGACAAGCAGCGCTCCCTGCGATTTGACTTCATCGTCAAGCACTTGGCCTACCA
>CAYFQS010000278.1:0-5305 GCA_964345245.1 uncultured Planctomycetaceae bacterium
CCACACGCGGCTGTCCGTGATCGACCTGCTCGGCGGTCACCAGCCGATGACGGTTCCCGCCGCCCGAACGACCGGCGGACTGACGCTCGTGTTCAACGGCGAGATCTACAACCATCGGCAACTGCGCAAGCGCCTCGAACAGCTCGGCCACCAGTTCACCACCGATCACTGCGACACCGAGGTGCTGCTGCACGGCTACCGCCAATGGGGCGAGCAGTTGCCCAAGCACTTGCAGGGCATGTTCGCCTTCGCCGTGTGGGACGCCGGTCGGCGACAACTGCTGCTCGTGCGAGATCGCGTGGGCAAGAAGCCGCTGTACCTCCACCGCGATGAGCGCGGCATGACTTTCGGCAGTGTGATCGGTTCGGTGCTCGCCGGGCTCGACCGGACGCCGGCGATCAACCGCGCCGCGATGAGCCAGTTCCTCACCTTCGGCTACACCGGGGAGCAGTCGCTGATCGAAGGCCTGGCGGAACTGCCCGCCGCCCACACCATGCGGGTCACGGCAAACGGCCAGGTGGAACTGGCGCAGTACTGGCGTCCCCCGCCGCTGTCGCGGACGAGCACCAGTCTCGGCGCGGCCGCGGCGATGCGCGAGGTGCTCGTCGAATCGGTCAACGCCCGGCTGGAATCCGACGTTCCCCTCGGCTGCTTCCTGTCCGGCGGGATCGACAGCTCGCTCGTCGCGGCGATCGCCCGGCAGCAGCTCGGCGACGAACGGTTGAAGACGTTCAGCGTGTCGATGCCGGACGCACGCTACGACGAGGCCGCCTTCGCCCGGCGGGTGGCCGATCACATCGGCGCCGAGCATCACGAACTGCGGGCGGAGGCGGACATCGCCGCGGACCTGGAGCGGCTCATCGCGACGATGGGCGAGCCGTTCGCCGACAGCTCGCTGCTGCCGACGTACTGGCTGAGCCGGGCGACCCGGGAGCACGTGAAGGTCGCCCTGTCCGGCGACGGCGGTGACGAGCTGTTCGGCGGGTACGACCGCTATCGCGCCATGCGGCTGCTCGCCCGGCACCGCTGGTGGATCGGCCGACTGCCGGCGGGAGTGTTACCGGGCGCGGACGGGAAGTCGGTCGGCTCGAAGCTGTCCCGGCTCGTGCGGGCGGCGAGGCCGGCGACGCCCGGAACCCGCTATGCCGAGATGGTGCGGCTCTTTTCGCCGCGGCAGATCGGCCGGCTCGGGATTCACGCCGGCCCCGTCTTCGACGAACCGTCCGGCTGGCACGAGGAGCGGGATGAAGCCGAGGCCGCGCGGCGCTGGGACCTCGCCCACTACCTGCCCTTCGATCTACTGCGCAAGGTCGACCGCGCATCGATGACCGTGGCCCTGGAGGTGCGCTGCCCCCTGCTCGACACGCAGGTGTGCGATCTCGCCGGACATCTGCCGCTGCGGGTGCTGATGCCCGGCGGTCGGGCGAAGGGACTGCTGCGTGAGGTCGCGTCCGAGTGGCTGCCTCGCGATATCGTGCGGCGGAAGAAGATGGGCTTCGCCGTACCCATCGGCGAATGGTTCCGCGGTGAACTCCACGGCATGCTCCGCCGGCGTCTGCTCGAAGACGACGCGTTGAAGTCCCTCGGCTGCGCCCCCGCGGCCGTGGCCGAGATGATCGACGAACACCAGCAGCGGCGTTGCGACCACACCCACCGCCTGTTTGCCCTGCTCACCCTCGCGGTCTGGCGCCGCTGGCTGGACGATCCGCAGCCGGCGACGTGAAGTCGGACTCACCGCGGCAGCGCCGAGGACGCCAAGGGCGAGCCATGCTCGGAAACCGGCGGATATCTGGCAATCGATCTATCACGCGGACGATCTGCAATCGCTCACAGTCGCTGGACATTGACTTACCCCAAACCATTTGCCCTGGCGTCCTCGGCGCTGCTTGGCGTCTTGGCGGTGAGTGTTCTCTAACAAACGGCCCGCAGCCCGAATTGCCCGCGCGTCACTGGTTGCGGTACGCTGCTGTGCCGACTGAGCCCAGGGACGAAGACCATGAACACGGACGACACGAAATCCGCCGCCAACTTCATCGACGAAGCGATCGCGGAGGACCTGCGCACCGGGCGTTACGACCGGGTGATCACCCGTTTCCCGCCCGAGCCGAACGCGTACCTGCACATCGGCCACGCCAAGGCGATCTGCATCGACTTCGGCCTGGCTGAGAAGTACGGCGGGTACTGCAACCTCCGCATGGACGACACCAATCCCGAGAAGGAAGAGCAGCGCTACGTCGACGCGATCAAGGCGGACGTCGCCTGGCTCGGGTTCGAATGGCGGAACCTGTTCCACGCCTCGGATTACTTCGACCAGCTCTACGAATGGGCCCGGGCTCTCATCGAGGCGGGCAAGGCGTACGTGGACGATCAGTCCGCCGAGCAGGTGCGCCAGACCCGCGGGACGCTCACCGAGCCGGGGCAGGCCTCGCCCTATCGCGACCGGGCGGTGGATGAGAACCTCGACCTCTTCGAGCGCATGCGGGCCGGGGAGTTCCCCGACGGCACCCGCACGCTGCGGGCGAAGATCGAGATGGCCTCGCCCAACCTGAACCTCCGCGATCCGGTGATGTACCGCATCCTGCACAAGCCGCACCCGCACGTGGGCGACAAGTGGTGCATCTACCCGTCGTACGACTGGACGCACGGGCAGAGCGACTGGATCGAAGGCGTGACGCATTCGCTGTGCTCGCTGGAGTTCGAGGACCATCGGCCGCTGTACGACTGGTTCCTCGAGCAGTTGATCGAAGCGGGCTGCGAGTCGCCGAACGCGAACTACCGGCCGCGACAGATCGAATTCGCCCGCGGCAACATCACCTACACCGTCACAAGCAAGCGGCGGCTGGTGCAACTCGTCGATACGGGTCATGTCGACGGCTATGACGATCCGCGGATGCCCACCCTGGCGGGCCTGCGCCGGCGGGGATTCCCGCCCGCCGCGATCCGCCGTTTCTGGGAAGGCGTGGGCGTGGCCAAGCGGGAGAACAACATCGAGTTTCCCCGCCTCGAGCACGCGGTGCGCGATGAACTGAACCGCACCGCCCAGCGCCGCGCGGCGGTCCTCAAGCCGCTCAAGATCGTGATCACGAACTGGCCCGAAGGCGAAGTGGACCAGCTCGAGGCGGTGAACAACCCCGAGGACGAATCGGCGGGCACGCGGCACGTGCCCTTCAGCGGCACGCTCTACATCGAGCGGGATGATTTCAAGGAAGACCCGCCACGGAAATTCTTCCGCCTCGCGCCCGGCCGGGAAGTCCGGCTGCGTTACGCCTACTTCATCACCTGCAACGAAGTGATCAAGAACGACGCGGGCGAAGTGGTCGAACTGCGCTGCACGTACGATCCGGAGACTCGCGGCGGCGACGCGCCCGACGGCCGCAAGGTCAAGGGCACGCTGCACTGGGTCAGCGTCGGCCACGCGGTGGACGCGGAGGTGCGGCTGTACGACCACCTGTTCACCCAGGAAGATCCGACCGAAGCGCCCGACAGCGGCAACTGGCTGGACAACGTGAATGATGCATCGCTGGAGGTGATCGACGCAGCGAAGCTGGAGCCGTCCCTCACCGAGTTCAAGCCGGGTGAGGCGGTGCAGTTCGAGCGGCTCGGTTACTTCACCCCGGACTCCCACTCGACACCGGACAAGCCGGTGTTCAACCGCACCGTCTCGCTCCGCGACACCTGGGCGAAGATGCAGAAACAGGGCGGCGGCGGATCACCGCGGCGGCGGTGAGATCCAGAGGCATGGATGTGGGCGGCCACGCGTCGCCCCCAGTCAACCCCGCCAGTTCACTTTTCTCCGGTGAACTGGTACACCGGGTAATCGCTCACCGCGTGATGAAACCAGACGATCTTGCCGGTGGGGCTGGAGTGGTGATAGCGCTCTTCCAGGTCGCCGTCCTGTACGACGGCGAGGATGGCAACCTCGCGACCGCTCAGGTTCCACGGTCCGGGGATGCGGCGGCCTTCATCGTTGCGCCGCCGCGTCCGGGCCTCCCGCGGGGCTCCGATGCTGCCGAGGGGCAGCCGAATCTCCGCGGTGTAGCCGGTGTCCACATCGCTCCGGTCATTCACGGTCGACGGCTCGCCGTCCGCCTTCACTTTCAGCTTCCTTGCGAACTTCACCGTCTCGGCCCCGTTGTCCTTCACGTACTCCTCCGCGGCTAAGAGGATGTTGTACCGCACCATCGCGCTTTCGGCCACGCGCCAGTCCTTGTCCGGCACGACGATGAACACGTCGTTGAACTGGTTGTGAGCGTTGTGGTGAATCTCCCAGAAGAAATGCTCGTCGCCGGCGAAGGCGACGAAGAACTCGACCACGTCGACGTTGCGGACCTTGTGGATATCGGCCCCTTCGCGACGATTGCCGACCGGGCCCTGCATCTCGTGCGTGCCGCCGGCGATCAGGTTGGCATCGAAAGTCTCGTAGGCGATGTAGAGATAGTCCTCGTCCCAGGCGTACCGCGCGGTCATGCGCGGCTGGTCACTGAGCACGCCGACCTTCGACTTGATGTAGTCGGCCCGTACGGGCGCCGCGGTCTGCCAGACCGGATCGTCCAGCACGCCGTCGATCCTGACCGGCGCTTCAGCCCGGACCAGGGGGGCCGGCGATGCCTGCCCCGCCGCCTCGTCAGCCGCGATCTCAGGTTCCCCCGCCAACGTACAGCCCCCGAGAAGTGTTGCCAGCACCGCCGCCGCCCCAGTGGTCGTGATCCGCATGTCGCACTCCTTGGAGGATGATCCGATTTTGGCGGTCATGTTACTCGACGTGATCGCATCCGGACAGTTGCCCTGCACGGTCGCCGCGGCAATGATGTGCAGTTTACGCATGACAGGGATGTTCGCTATGCCGAGGTTACGATTGCTCGTCGTGTTGCTTGCCGCGCTGTTGATCAGCGGCTGCGGCGATTCCGAGGATTCCGCCCCGCCCCCGGAACCCGCGGTAGCCCCGGAATCCCCGGAACCGCCGGAAGCTCGGGAATCGGCTGCGCCGCAGCCCGAGGAACCCGCCGCCGCGTCCCCACCGCAGGCGCCGGACCAGTCGGTGGCGCCGGAGGTGGAGACTCCGCCCGCAACCGGGTCCGCGGCCGGGAAGACACGACACCCTGCAGCACCAATGGAAGACGAAATCGACGCCATGGTCGAGCAGGTGCTCGCCCTGGAACGCGAAGCGGAATTCTTCGAGGCGATGAAGCTGGCCCGCGAGGCCCAGGCGAAGGCGACCGATCCCCGGCAGAGCCAGGAACTGCAGAAGATCGCCGCCTGCTGGATCTCCTCGACGCCCGCGAGCGCCGTCGCTTCGCCCTGCTCT
>CAYFQS010000279.1:0-5294 GCA_964345245.1 uncultured Planctomycetaceae bacterium
CGGGTCGGCCTCGTCGGCTTCCGACAACGCGGGCGCGGGACGTTCGCCGAGCGGCGTGATCACGTGCAGGCCTTTGATCGCGGCGATCTGCGGTTCGCTGGTTTCGGTGACACGCAGCCGCAGCCCGCGGGTGTCCACTGGCTCGGCGAATTCGATCCACCGTCCGCCGTGCCGCTCTCGCCGCTGCTCGAAGTCTCGCAGTTTCTTCCATTCCCGCTCGATGCCCGCCTTCGGGTTCATCGTCTCGGGGCCGATGAAGTAATCGATTCGGAATTCCTTGAACGAGTCGTCGAGCCAGAGGCCGGTGATGGTCTGGACGTCGGGCCAGACGAGCAGGAACCACGCCGGGTCGATGTTGGAGATCGGCGGGGAGGGGATGCGGCCTTTCTCATTCTCGCCCGCGCTCTGCCAGGAGCCGCGGCCTCGCACGATCCGCGAGGCCGAGTACGTGATCGGCGGACGAAGCGGATGGTAACTGGTGTACTCGCTGCTGGCGTAAGCCATGGCCATCGGCGTGGCGTTGAAGTAGCGCTCGCCGAGCAATCGCACATGATAAAGCCGCGGATCGCGCCGGCGGCTGTGGGCGACCACCATGACCGCCCGCGTGGTCGTCCCGGCCGGCACAGGCACCAGGGCCCCGCCTGACTGATTTTCCGGCGCGTCGACTTTCGTCCACTGATCCGGCGAGGCGGGATCGCCGGGGTAGCCCGCGTCGGCCTTGAGGACGTAGACCGAGTCGACCCGGCCGCGCACCATGAGTGAACCGAAGGCGACCGGTTCGTTGAAGGCGATGCGGAAATGGTAGATGCTCTGCTCGCCGCGATTGGCCGGGCGACCGCCGCTCCACCCTCGGAAACTCCGGGGGTCATCGAAGCCCAGCGCGGCCTCCACGTCGCCCGGCTCGGTGGACACCGGCTCGCCATCCCGCCAGACACCGCAGGCCTCGAGATCCAGTTGTCGTTGGCCGATCACCGTCTCGAACGCGCCCACGCGCGGAGCCGCCGCAAGCAGGCCCACCGCGATCATGCACCACGCCGCCCTTCGATGAATCCGCACCATGCCTGCTGCTCCTTCCTGGGAACTTCCGGGGACCGGCCAGGCATTATACGACGGCAGTGACGCTTCGCGAAAGGCGACGATGAGCTGCGGAGCGCCCCGCAGTCAAACGCTCTGCGGGGCGAACTCGCCGGGCTCAAGCACACGCAGGCGATTGCCGCCGGCGTGGACGGCGTGGCGGCAGGCGGCGCGGGCGCCCTCGATGAGGGCTTCTGGTTCAGGCAGCGGTCGATCCGCCGGCCAGGCGAGCACGCCCGCCGCTACGGTCAACTTCAACGGTTCGGCGGATCGCACAGGCCACTCCGCTTCCGCCATGGCGGCGCGCAGGCGCTTGGCCAGCTCAACCGTGCGGCGGCCGTCGCCGCTGGGCAGCAACACGACGAACTCGTCAGCTTCATGACGGTAGAGCTCAGCGCTGCCGGGCAGCTTCGATTGGAGGAGTTGGCCCGCCCGCTGAATGATGCGGTCGCCCCCGGCGTCACCGAAACGGCGGTTGATGGCGGTGAAGCCGTCGAGATCGAGGTAGATCAGGCCGAGCGGGTTTTCGCGGACTCCTTCGACGGCGCGGGCGGCAATGTGTTCGTTGAGCGCGTGACGCGTCGGCAGCTCCGTCAGGGCATCGACGCGGAGGGCCTCCCGGAGCCGCTGGTTCGTCTTCTCGGCCTGTTCCAGATTTCGGGCCGCGGTAAGCGATGCCTTCTCGAGCACCGCGTTGGCCTGCTGGATCAACATGTCGGCAGAGACTGCACTGGCCGGCCGAAGGTTGAAGAGCTTGGCGACCTTCCGGGCGGCCTCTTCGATCTTATGCAGCAGCGCCGCGGTCTGGGCGGCCGAGAGCTCCAGTCCTTCGTCGTAGGCCTCGATGAGCACTTCCATGGAAATCGGCTCAGTGGCGAGCAGCAGGCGAGCGGTCATCCCGCCGAGCGACGCCGCCTGCGTCAGCACGGCCAGGTCCCTGGCCGCGGTTTCCGGCCGACTGTGGTAGCGAATCTGAGACACGATCCCCGCGGGCAGCTTCCAGCGGTCGGCGAGGGCGGCGCCGACGTGAGCATGGTCGAACCCGAAGCGCTCTTCCTCCTTCCGGGTCAGTCCCGCGTGGTCTTCCGCGGCGTTCAAGACGTGGACGTAGTCGTGGCCGATCGCCTGCGCCATCGCGAGGAGCCCGACATCCTGGAGCAGTCCGCCGACGAAGGCCTCTTCCGGTTCGGGATGCCCGGCCGCCTCGGCGAGCAACTGCGCCGCCACCCCGGCGTAGACCGATCGCATGGCGAAGTGGTCGACGTCGAACTCCGCGGCGTGCTGCTCGCTCAGGGTCTTGATGAAGCTGAACCCGATCGCCACCGTCTTGACGCGATCGATGCCGAGCAGAAGCACGGCCTGGCGCACGGTGGACACCGGTTGCCGCAGGCCGTAAAGACTGCTGTTGACCACTTTGAGCAGGCGGGCGCAGAGGGCCGGGTCGGTCGCGAGGGTCGCCGCGATCTCTTTCGTCCCCGCGGTGGATCGGCGACAGAGTTCCAGCACCCTCACCGCCACGACCGGGGCACTGGGCAGAGACTCGCAATCGATGATTTCTTCGAGTGAAACCCGCTTCATTTGCTTTTCCCCCGTTCGGGTCACGAACGCCGGGGACACCCGCGTCCGCAAGCGCGAGGAACCCCCGGAGCTTACCGATCTCGCCCCCCATGGTTCGGCTTTCCTCAACGTGTCATCGGTTAGTCCGATCGGCAACTGTACCGCGACCTCTTTGGAGCCCGCAAATTCTGGTATCATCCATCGCGATCGCCAAACGCATCCACTGAGGTGTAACCATGCTCTCTCGGCGCGTGATTTCCCCCGTTGTTCTCATTGCCTGCGTGTCGATTGCGGCAGGTTCCTTCGCCGCCGAACGGCCGGTGCTCGACACCGTCGAGGACATCGAAGATGTTCGACTGCTCTGGTCCGCCACGGCGTACCGCGTGCATCAGCTTGACACGCTGTTGCGCTACGCGAAGGGCTTCGGGGCCGAGGTCGATCCGGGCGAGGCGACCGACTGGCACGAGCAAGCCCTGTACGTGCTGGAATGGCTGAAGTCGCTCGACGACGCCGGCATGGGGCTGATGGCGTGGCAGGATTACCGGCAGCGCGAGGCCGACGTCAGCGAAGATGTGCGGCGGACGCGGGCGCTGCTGGGCGACGTCGCCGACCGCGTCACGCGGCTCCACGATCGCCTGCAACGGCGTGTTACGGAGGTGCGCGGGCAGGTCGACGACCTGGCCCGCGAGCGGGGCCTGCAGCCCCCGGCAGCGCGGGCGGCCGAGCCGTGGGCGGAGCCGCAGCGAGAGATCGGCCGGGAAATGGGCTTCGCCTTGAGCTGGTTCATGTGGATGAACCGCGATCCGGCGAGCCGGCACGCCGCCCTCGACCGCCAGCAGAATCTCGAAGTCGACTACCTGCTCAACAAGGCGGCGAAGATCGGCGTGCGGTCAATCGTCCCGGAGTTCTCGGGCCACGAGAATCTCGAATCCTGCTCCTGGCGGGTCTGCGAGCCGAAACCGGGCGAGTACGACTTCAGCCGCATCGACGCCAACATCGAGAAGATCGCCGAGCACGGGATGGTGACGGTCGTGCCGATCCGTTCGATGACGACCGACCCGCCGGACTGGGCGATCGAGCAGTTCGGCGATGAATCGCGCATGTGGCGGCATGACGAGAAGACCGACGAAACGGCGCCGACGCAGGGCGTGAACCTGATGCACCGGCGCACGCGGGAAGCGTTCGGCGATTACCTCGCCGCCCTGGTTTCGCATCTGAGCAAGACCCACCCCGACCGCGTGATGGCGATCACGCTGGAGGTGCGGCAGACGCAGCTCGCGGCCGAGGTCGACTACTCGCCCGCGGCGGCGAGGCACTTCCGTGACTGGCTTCGCGAGCGATACGGCAGGATCGAGAAGCTCAACGAACGCTGGGATCGCGGACACGAGTCGTTCGATGAGGTTTCAATCCCCGCCCCTCGCCGCGAGCCGCCCCATCTGGCGCTGCCGGGCGAAGAAGGCCCATCGCCACTGGACGAGGCCGCGGTCTGGCGCGACTGGATCAAGTGGCGAAAAGCGTACGTGACCGACTACTTCACCACCCAGGCCGAGCTCGTGCGCGAGCACTGGCCGAACGTACCCGTGATCGGCTTCGCCATCGAGGCCAACTCGCACCACGCCCACAGCGAGCGACCGGTGGAGACCTGGCCGCTGCACGGCCTGGCGAACCTGCTCGACCTGCCGGGCAGCATGGCCACCGTCGAGCCGGTGCAGGTGCTCCTGCAAGCGGTCGGCGACGGGCGATTCCTCAGTCAGCAGGCGGAGCAGAATTTCGGGTCCATGCTCGGCGGGGCGGCCTACTCCGGGCTGCTCAAGGGCGTGCTCTACACCGTCGCCCGTGACGGGCCGGACAAGATTCTCCGCTACTTCTACTCGCCCGGACTTTACAGCTACATGGACCGCCAACTCGACTGGGACGGGGCGTACAGCTTCCGCCTCAAGGCGCGGGAGATGAACCGGCTCGGCCCGCTGATCGCCAACACCCGCCCGACGCCCACGCCCATGGCCGTGCTGTGGTCCGAGCACAGCTACGACCAGGACCCGACCCGCTATTCGCGTTACGGCGCGCTGGGCGCCGCCTACGCACTGATGTGCGCCAAGGTGCATTACGACCTGGTGACCGAGCAGCTCATCGCCGGCGGCGCGCTCGATGACTACCGCTGGCTCATCGTGCCCGAGCAGCGGTATCTCACCGACGAAACCGTGGAGAAAATCCGGGCGTGGGTGGAAGGCGGCGGCACGCTCTTCGCCACGAGCGTGCCGGGGATGTTTGACGAATACGGCCGACATCGCGGGCATCCGCTCGCCGACGTATTCGGCACCGAAGTGGACGAGTTCACGCCGATCCAGGCGGTGACCGAAACCTTCCTCGTGCCCGTTCGCCCTCACAGCGTGTGGGATAATCGCGAACGCGGCACCGACTGGCGACGAAAGCACCGCTTTCATCCCGATGAGTGGACGCTGCACGGCCAGCTCGCGCTGACCCTCGATCCCGGCGACGGCGCTGAGGTGCTGCATCGCTTTGTCGATGGCCGGCCGGCGATGACCGGCCATCAGTTCGGCGATGGCCGGGCGATCATGTTCGGCTATCCCTTCGGCCACGAGTACGCCTACTCCAACCGCACCGAGATGAGCTTCGGGAAGATCTACCCCGCCTTTGCCTAC
>CAYFQS010000280.1:0-5281 GCA_964345245.1 uncultured Planctomycetaceae bacterium
GATACATTCCCGATCGCTGCGCAGCGGCTTGCCGTGCCACGTCACCCGGCCGATGCCCACCAGCGACTTGCCGCTGCGCTCGAAGACAACGTGAGTCCCATTGTCGCAACTGATCTCAATGGCCGTATCGGTCTGGCTTACTTCCATGCTCGTTCTACCTAGGCAAATGGCTTGTCAGTGATTGTGATCGGCATGCGCCGGTAAGGTCATGTCAACTGCTTCATCAAACGTCTCGCCTGCTCGCCATGATCGTCGAACCGGTGCATCTCGTCGTTCAACATGCGGCGCATCTTTGCGAGGACCGAGGCACAGGCCGCATCGTCGACGCGATTGGTCAGCTCGTAAGGATCCTCCTGGAGGTCGAACAGCTCATCCCGGTCGTCGAGGTGAGCCACGTACTTGTAGTGACCCCACCGGAGAAGTCGCTGGAAGTTGGTCAGCGAGAAATCGCCGTGGTGCTGAAGCATGAGCCGATCGCGAACCGCGTCCTGCCGTCCGGCCATCACCGGGGTCAGGTCGCGGGCATCGTACTCAGCCGGAGCGGTGATGCCGGCCGCACCGAGCACCGTTGCCGGCAGGTCGAGGTTGGAAACCAGCGAAGCGTTTTTGCTTCCCGACTTTATCCGCGCCGGCCAGCACATGGCCATGGGCACCTTCACCGTTTCCTCCACCATGAGCGAGCCCTTGTTGAACAGCTCGCCGTGCGCCCCGAGCAGGTCGCCGTGGTCCGCGACGTAGATGATCAGTGTATTGTCGTAGACCCCCTGATCCTTCAGCGCGGCAACAATTCGCGCGAAGGCGTGATCGACCATGGCGGCATGCTCGTAAGCGGTGGCCAGGCGCTCACGCCACTGCTGCTCGCTGGCCCCTTCCAAGTGCCACCGATCCCGACATTCGCGATAGACCCCTGGCGCCTCGGGCAGATCGCGGAACGTGCTGGGGTAGGGCCGCACCGAAGCCGGATCGATGCTCCCGTAGAAAGGTTCCGCCACGTTGTAAGGAAAGTGCGGTCCCCAGACATCAACCTTGACGCAGAATGGCTGGTCGCCGGATGCGGCCTCACGGATCCAATGGTCGGCCAGTTCCGTGACGAAGAACGCTTCGTGGGCCCTCATGTCGCCCAGCATCCGACTGGCACCCATGAACGGCGCCTTGGCGAACGGATACTCCTTGCCTTCGACATCCCTGTCCCGGGCGCTCCACAGGCCGATGACCTCGCCGGGGTCCAACTGATGACGTTCGAGGTAATCGCGGTATTCGTCAGACGCCAGCAGCTCGCCGTACCCGTAGCTCGGCACGCTGAATCCTTCGAACCCGAAGTCTTTGGGGGTGCGCTGCTCGCCGCAGTGCCACTTGCCGAAGTAGCCCACGCGGTAGCCGGCCTGTTGCAGATGGTGATGGAACAACGTTTCGTCGGCGTCGAACTCCGCCCGGCTTCCCTCCTTGGGCCCGTTGAGTACCATGCCATGCTTATGCGGGTAGAGGCCGGTGAGCATGCTCGCCCGGGCCGGGGTGCATTGGGGGCAGGCGGCGTAGGCGTTGTCAAAGCGAATACCGTCGTCGGCGATGCCCTCGAACACCGGCAAGCGAAACACATCGCCGTTGAGCTGGTAATGGTGCGCGTAGATGTGGTGGTCGGTGGTCAGCCACACAATGTTCGGTCGCGACGCGGCCTGCTTCGTCGGCATGGTATCCGCCTTCGTCAAGGTTCTTGTGCAACCGGGCAGCATCATGCCGGCGAGCCCGGCGCCCGCACCAACCACAAAATCGCGGCGTGAGGTGTTCATCGGTGTTCGTCACTCCTGGTCGCCCTGTTGACTCTAAAAAGTTCCCGGGCGCCGCCAAAAAATGGGGGCCGCCTACTCGGGTCGTGTCTGCTCGGCGTGGACCTGAATCTCGCTGATGAGTTCGGCCAATTCCACCTTGGGTTTGGTCTCGGTCACGATGTAGTGCCGGCCGTTGCTTTCCGGCACGAATTCGGAGCTGCCGTCGGGACCGATGACGCATCGTCCCGGGTCGGACAGTGTCCAGTACTCCTCGCCGTCGCGGGCGGCGTAGAGGACGGCCAGTTGATCCCACGCCGGTCGGGGCCGTTGCGTGGAAAGCGCAAAAGCCACCGGGCTCTGCGGGTACGCTTCGACGAGTGCGGTGTCGGCCATGACGCCCCAGCCGATCTCGAAGCCCTGGATGATGATGGGCGTGGGCCACTGCTCGCAGACGATTTGGGCGGATTCGACATCCGCGGCCACGTTGCTTTCCGCCGTGTGGATGCCATGCCCCCACGGGTCCATTTCTTCGAAGATGCCGCCCATCCACGAAAGTCGCCGCACTTTCTGCTTGACCAGTGCCACGCCGTCCAACGCGGATGCATCATCGCCGGCGGATTGCAGCAGCGCGGCGAGATTGGTCAAGGGCCCGACCGCCACAATGGTGACACTGCGATCGGGTTGCCCAGCCAGGGCGCGCCGCAAGACGTCCACCGCTTCGGGAGCGTTCGCTTTGCCCTTGGGATAGCGATTCGGCCATCGTTCACAGATCTCCTTAGCGTACGAGGACCGGTTCCCGCCGGTTGGGCCATTTCCATGGTATGTCCCGACGGGAATGTCGGGGCGGCCGTAATGTCGATTCGTCGCATCGACGCAGCCCGCTGCGTAGGGGAAGGTGGCGCAACAGGTGATCGCGAGAATCTCCAGCTCGTCCCGGCTGGCCAGGCCGTGAAGCATGGCGAGCGCCGCCATGTCGCCGGCATCGCCGACGACGTCGGTGTCGAGAATGACACGGGGTTTGGACATTGGCTTACTCCGAGGTTTGTCCCCTGAATCGTCGCGCGTCAGGCCCCCGCAGGACGGCAAGATCGTAACGGCGAGAGCAATCCCGGCAACGATCAATAATTGGCAGCGTGACATATGCATGTGGTCGTCGGCCTCATTTCAGTCGAAGAAGATGCCCTGGATATGTGCCCCGGCCGCACCGTGCACGCCGTGCTTCTTCTTCATCTCATGGGGCAGCCCGGCCAGCCGCAGGATCACGTGCCCGGTCACATCCCAGGCGAGGTACTGGCCCTTCTCCTCGTTACGGTGGATGATCTCTCCGGCGGCGAGCACCTTGCCGGAGGCGGCGTCGAGAAGTTCAATGCGCGTCGCCGTGCCCTGATTGCCCGGAGGGTAGTTATATACAGTCACGCGATGGGTCTCGCCGTCCTGGAAGTCCAGGTCAATTGTGTTTCGTCCCCCTCTCACAGGCCAGTAACCTCTGGCGCGTTTCTCGGTCTCCTTCGAGGCCTGCAGCAGCACCGGGGCGCTCGATTTAACCAGCTTCGAGCGGCGGCTCGGCATGGGAATGTTGACACGGGCGCCGTCCGGGTCCTTGCGCCGGGCGTTTTTTCGGTTGTCGCTGGAAAACTCACCGGCCACCACGAAGCCTTCACTGCCGTACACGCCGCGCCAGTTGCCCCGGGTCTGCTCGTCGAAACCATCTGGGGCGAACCGGCCGGTGGTCACCCGCTCAGCACTCGCCGGCTGGGGGATGATCGTCTGCGACGGCGAAAGCTCACCCTCGCCCGCCGCGTTGACCACGGCGATCCGATAACGGTAGGTCTTTCCGACCTCGACCTCTTCGTCGGCGTAGGTGTGCCGGCGGATGGGGGTCTCCGTCAAGCGCTCGGTCGCGCCATTGCCGGCCGATCGATAGACGTGGTACCCCTCGATCACGCCGAGGGGGACGTTGTACCCGCGCCAGTCGAGCTGGACACGATCGGGACTGCCATCCAGCCGCGGCCTCATGCGGAATGCGACGGTGTCAGTCGGCTCGGTATCCGGCCGCCAGCGGTACAACGTGGACATGCCTTTGGCGTCATCCTCGACGATCACGGCATATTCGCCATTGCTCCGCTGCATGGCATGCATGCCCTTGGTGATATCGACCCAGCCGGCATTGACGCCGTAGTGTCCGCCGGTCTTCAATTGATCGACCAGGATGCCGGTCTTCGCCTCGTAGATCAGCACCGTGTGTGACGTGAGCGTGCAGGCGAACACGTAATCGCCGGCCGGCTCGATGGGAGATATGCCATCCGTCACGCCCATCGAAAAGATCGCCAGCCGTGACTCGCCCGTGGACACGGCTCGCACGCGGTCCCAGCCGGGCAACAGCGTCGAGTAACTCGCCTCCAGCTTGCCGCCGCTCTTCACGAAATCGTCGTAACAATTTAGCACCACTATTTGGTCGCTGAACGTCGGCACGGCCTCGTCGCCGCCGGCGAGGTAGAGGGCATCGGCCTCGGCATCGTAGCGAATCCGCTCCACCGGCTGCTCGACCGGCCAGGTGTCGACCGCATCGGGACTGTAGATCGGCACACCGTGCTCGTTCAGCCCCTGGCAGCGCAAGCGGACGATGTAGCTCTTGCCGCGCTCGTCCGGATCGTTTCCGATGCACCAGATGTCGCCCGCGCTGTCCACCCAGGGGTTGCCGCTGATGCGGCGGAATGGGAACGCCCGAACCTCATCGGCCTGCCTCTCGGCGTCGCCGTTGCCATCGTGCCAGTAGCCCCACGTGCCCACCGAGTTCTGCGGCACGAACATGCCGCACGGAATCGCGATGTCGCTGTCCGGCTCGTAGCGGAATATCCCCAGGCGGCCACTGCCGCCCATGCTCTCGACGTAGGTGATCCGCTCGCCCTCGATGCGGCGGACCTGGCTGCCGCTGTTGATCCCGTAGATCCGTCGCGGATCGTTGGGATACTTGAACCGATTGGCGGTGTAAGCGGCATAGCGCCAGTGTTCGCCGATCGGCGCATCGTAGTCGATGACGTAGTGCTGATCCGCCCCCCAGAGCTCCTCGCCGTCACCCGCCGGGTCAAAGTCCACCAGCGTGGTGTACTCGATGCCGAAGCGCTCCCAGACCAGCTCGCCCTCCGGATTGAACTTGCGCAGCTCGGTGCCACCCCAGAAGTTCATGTCCTTGGCGTCGCCGAGAACGAACAGATTGCCCTCGGGGTCGAACTCGACGTCGATGGGATGGTTGAACTTCTTCGGCTTGATCTCGCCCGGCCGGCCGCTGTAGACCCCGCCCAGCTCCCCGAAACGGCCGACCTTCTCCCCCTCGGGGGAGTAGATCCAGATGCACTGCGATGGCCCGCTGTCGGCGATGTAGAGATTGCCGGTCTGCGGATGAATCGCCAGCCCTTCAGGATGCACCCAGCCGTCGATCTCGCTGAAGTCGATGACGGTCGGAAGCTGCTCGCCCTGCTTGCTGTAATGAAACACCTTCCCCTTGATCGGCGGAT
>CAYFQS010000281.1:0-5277 GCA_964345245.1 uncultured Planctomycetaceae bacterium
CCGCACCACCGGCCCGCTGGTCGAGGTGCCGGTACTCATCGGCCTGGTGCACGTGAGTCTCTACTTCCTCCGGCGGTTCTACGGCGGGGTCGAGCAGGCCGGCCTGCCCGAGACCGGGATGTTCGACGACTCCCCCGCGTGCCGCACCACCGACCGGGTGTCCGCCAACGTGGGCAACAAGGGCTGAGCGGTCCCTGCGGGAGAAGCCGTGCCGGCGCGCTCCGGGGTGGGGCGTCGACGGGGTTGTCTGGCCACGTGGCCTCGGTCAGAGCCGCGCCCGTCAGGAAGCGGTCTGTCGATCGGCTCGTGTTCGTTGCCTCACGAGCAACTCACGAGCAAGGGGCGCGTTGCCACATCGGCTGAGCGCTCCCGCACGGTCGTGGCTCGGTCGGATCGTATCCACGCGTTTCGTGGGGAACCTCGGCTTACTTCGCTTCGTTCAGTCGCTGCTCCATCGCTTCGAGCTGCTTGTTCAGCGCGTCGGGGAGCTTGTCGCCGAACTTCGCGAAATGCTCGCGGATTTCGGCAATTTCGTTCTTCCATTCCTCGGCATCCACGGTCAACATTTCCGTCAGGTCGGCATCGGGCAGGTTGAGTCCGTCGAGCGGCAGGGATTCCTGGGTCGGCAGCCGGCCGATGGGGGTGTCGACGACTTCGCCCTTGTCATCGCAGCGATTGAAGATCCAGGCGAGGATGCGGCTGTTTTCGCCGAAGCCGGGCCAGATGAACTTGCCCGTGTCGGACTTGCGGAACCAGTTGACGTAGTAAATCTTCGGGAGCTGGGCGTTTTTGGTCTGCCCGAGCTTGAGCCAGTGGGCGAAATAGTCGCCCATGTGGTAGCCGCAGAAGGGGAGCATGGCCATGGGATCGCGTCGCAGGACGCCGACCTTGCCGGACGCGGCGGCGGTCTTTTCCGAAGCCATGATCGAGCCGAGGAACGTGCCGTGCTCCCAGTCGAAGGCCTCGGTGACGAGCGGCTGGACGCCGGCCCGCCTGCCGCCCATGAGGATCGCGCTGATCGGCACGCCCTTCGGGTCTTCCCACTCGGGGGCGATGACCGGGCACTGCTTGGCCGGGGCGGTGAACCGGGCGTTCGGGTGCGCCGCCGTCCGGCCGCAGCCGGGATACCACCGCCGACGAATCCAGTCGACCGCCTTGTTCGGCTCCTCGTCGTACATGTCTTCCCAGTACACGTCGCCCTCTTCGGTGAGGGCGCAGTTGGTGAAGATCGAGTTTTCCGTCAGCGAGTGCATGGCGTTGGGGTTGGAGTCCATGCTCGTGCCCGGCGCCACGCCGAAGAACCCCGCCTCGGGATTGATCGCGTAAAGCTGGCCGTCGTCGCCGAACTTCATCCAGCAGATGTCGTCGCCGATGCACTCGACCTTCCAGCCGTCGAGGGTGGGGTTGAGCATGGCGAGGTTGGTCTTGCCGCAGGCGCTGGGGAAGGCGCCGGTGATGTACTTCACCTCGCCCTCGGGGCTGGTGATCTTGAGGATGAGCATGTGCTCGGCCAGCCAGCCCTCATCGCGGGCCTGGACGGAGGCGATGCGCAGGGCGTGGCACTTCTTGCCGAGCAGGGCGTTGCCGCCGTAGCCCGAGCCGTAGCTCCAGATCTCGCGGGTCTCGGGGTAGTGGCTGATGTACTTGTTCTCCGCGTCGCAGGGCCAGGGCAGGTCGGGCTTCTTGGGGTCATCGAGCGGATAGCCGACGCTGTGGATGCCGCGGACGAAGTCGTCGCTGTCGCCGAGCGCTTCGAGGACCCTCGCTCCCACGCGGGTCATGATGTGCATGTTGGCCACGACGTAAGGCGAGTCGGTGCACATCACGCCGACGCGGGCGATGGGCGAGCCGATCGGGCCCATCGAGTAGGGGATGACGTAGAGCACCCGGCCGGCCATGCAGCCGTCGTAGTGCTTGCGGAGGATTTCCTTGCACTCGGCCGGGGCCTTCCAGTTGTTGATCGGCCCGGCGTCGTCTTCCTTCTCCGAGCAGATGTAGGTCCGGTCCTCGACGCGGGCGACGTCCGCCGGATCGCTGCGGACCAGCACGCTGTTCGGCCGCTTGCCCTTGTCCAGCCACTGGGCCGAGCCGGTGTCCACCATCGCCTTCAGCATGGCCTGGTATTCTTCCTGAGAGCCGTCCGCCCAATGCACCGCCTCGGGCTTGCACATCTCGGCGACTTCCGTCACCCAGCCGATCAGTGTCTGGTTGCTGGTCATATCCGTAGAGGTCACACTCGCCATCGTCATGGTGATTATCCTGTCTTGCAGAGGTTTGTAACACGATTTAACTCAATTACCGGCACCGAGCCGATGGGGCCGTCGGTGCGCTGCCCGACCCCGAAACCGCGATAGTGTAGCGAAGTGGACGGAACCTGGCCAGTGGTGACCGGCCTCAATCCGCGGGATTTGGCTAACGTGACGCGCCGGGTGGGATGGCTTATCATCGACCGCGACCGCCCGCGTACCCCCCCGAATCCCCGGTTGTCCCGAAAAGGAAACGCGATATGCGAGGCAAGATAAGCGGCATCTTCGAAGACAGTCAGCGGTTTTTGGTGGAAGCCGACGGCCGGCGGGCCCCCGCCGACGCCGCGGGCATAGCCCGGGCCCGCAAGCGCCAGAAGACGCTTCGCCCCGTGCCGCTCGGGCGCGATCCGAGCTTCGGGTTTGGCGACCGCATCGGCCTGGCCACGCCCGGCCATGTCGAGGCCCTGAACCGCGCCGGTGGCGACATCCGACCCATCTTCCCCCAGCAGTCGATCCGCGAGATGACCCGTACCGGCCGCACGCCCCGGCAGGTCATGGACGACGCCTGCTTCGGGATGCTCGCCGCCGGCTGCGACGTGCCCACCGGCGCCGATGCCGATCATCTCAAAGGGCCGGATGACGTCGACTCCACCGTCGAGGCCGGGTTCACTTTCTTCACCATCGATCCCTCCGATTCCGTGGACGGCAAGGCGGACGACTATCCCCTCGAAGAATTGCACGCCCGCTACCAGCGGTTCGCCGGCGACTTCGACTGGGTGCAGCGCTACGGCGGAGAGTCGATCAAGCTCGACACCGGCCGGACGATCGAACTGAACGACGAAATGGTCATGCGGGCGGTGGTGAAGTACGGCCAGGCGGTGCGGCATGCCGTTGACCTCGCCGACTACATCCGCAAGCAGGCCGGACGCGGCAATTACGAGATCGAACTCAGCGTGGACGAGACGCCGCAGCCCACCACGCTCGCCGAGCATTACATCATCGCCGATCAACTCAATCGCGGGGGGGTGAAGAAGCTGGTCAGTCTCGCCCCGCGTTTCGTCGGCGACTTCGAGAAGGGCGTGGATTACAAGGGCGATGTTTCCGCCTTCGAGGCGTCGCTGGCCGACCACGCCGCCATCGCCGAGATGATGGGCCCGTACAAGCTCTCGCTGCACAGCGGGTCGGACAAGCTGTCGATCTACCCGGCCCTGGGGCGGATCACGAAAGGGCGGTTCCACGTGAAGACCGCCGGCACGAGCTACCTCGAAGCCCTGCGGGTGGTGGCGAGGTGCGAGCCGAAGCTGTTCCGGCGGATCGTCGACTTCGCCCGGCAGCGCTACGACACCGACCGGGCGACGTATCACGTCTCCGCCGACGTGGAAAGCGTGCCCGCCCCCGCCGACGTGGCCGGCGAAACGAAGCTCGAACAGCTCTACCTGGAGCGCTGGGAAGACACGCCCGCCGACCGGATCATGGGCTTCACCGCGCCCGGCCGGCAGATTCTGCATTGCACGTTCGGCTCGGTGCTGACCAACAAGGACCTCGCCCCGCAGGTGCGCCAGGTCCTCGAAGCCAACCTTGACACCTACACCGAAGTGCTCGCGGTCCACTTCGCCAAGCACCTCGAGGCGCTGAACGCCGGGTAGACGGGAGTCGCCGCGATGAAATGCCGTCCCGGATGTGCCGCCTGCTGCATCGCGCCGTCGATCAGTTCTCCGCTGCCGGGCATGCCCGGGGGCAAGCCCGCCGGGGAGCGATGCGTCAACCTCGACGCCCGCGACCGCTGTCGCCTCTGGGGCACGCCGGACTTCCCCCAAATCTGCCGCGACTTCCCCGTCCGCGCCGATCACTGCGGCGAAACCCGCGCCGAAGCGATGGCGACCCTCACCTTCCTCGAACGCGAGACGGCGGGGGCGTGAAACCGCCGTCTGCTATTCCACCGCCCGGTTGACTTCCTCGCGGGCGATTCGGGTCCAGCGGTCGAAGCGCTCGGGGTGGCGCTCGCAGGTGTGCGTGTCCTTGAGCACCATCTCGAGCACGCAGCCGTGCTCGCGGCAGACCTCGATGGTGTTGCGGATGTAGCCGCGAACGTGCTCGTCGTCGAACCGGCCCACGAGGTGGGCGGGCTGCGGCTTCCAGGAGAAGATGTAATCGCCCTTCATCTGCGGCGCGCATGTCTCGACCTTCGCCGAGGGCGCGATCGAAATGCGGCGGATGTTGGGCAGCAGTTCGAAAATGTCCGGCAGCTTCTGGTCCGGCGCGTCGCAGCAACCGTAGCCCGTCAGCCCCCAGCCGGCGAGCAGCCGGGCTTCGTACTGCATCGCGAACTCGCGGTGCATGTCCGGTCCGACCACGGCGAACTCCTGGCTCTCAGCGAAACTCCAGCAGTCGCACTGTCGCACGCGGTCCGGGTCGAAGCCCTCGGCGGGCAGTTCGTCGGTCCAGCCGTTCCCGCCGGAGTTGTTGTAGGTGTTGTCGTTGTTCAGCGACAGCAGGTTCTGATCCACGTGCTGCTGAATGCGCTGGAGGTGGCCCTGGGTGAGCAGCTCCATCGCGTCGTGCACCCAGTCGGGGTCGGTGACCATGTCCATGAGCACCTGTTCCAGTCCCCGCCAGCCGGTGTACTGGGCCATCAGGTGGAAGCAGAGGCGGGAGACCTTCTTCGGTCTTACTTCGAGGATGTCGCCGAACAGGTCCCGGGCGAAGGCGAGGTTGCGTTGCGTCGCCTCCTCGTCGTAGTTGATCTCGGGGAACCTGATCTTCTTGAGGTCGGCCGGCTCGTTGATCACGGGATCGAAAGCCCAGGCGCCGCCGACCGCGTCGCTGTCGATGTGCCGGGCCTGCAGGCCCCAGCCGCTGTCGTGCACCACCGCGGGGACGGTCCAGGTGTTCTCGATCACCGTGTCGTCATCGAAGTGCTCGTGGTAGTAGAGTCGGCTGCGAAGCTGCCACTCGATGCCGCGGGCATGGCGGGACTCGCACTGCATCGTGTCGCGCGGGAGCAGCTCGCCCCATGATCCTTCGGGAAACA
>CAYFQS010000282.1:0-5246 GCA_964345245.1 uncultured Planctomycetaceae bacterium
CCCCCCTCCGGGGGGGTGCTGCGGGCGGTGGGGGGCGGGGGGGGGGGCGGCGGGGGGCGTCCCCCGGGGGCCGGCCGCCTCACCCGCCTGTGAATCGCTTCGCGGGAAGACCCTCATGAGTCAGCTCGACGGTCACAATCTCTTCGGCTCCGGCCCGCACCATTTCATCGTGCACGGGCTCAGTGAGCGTCACAACCTGCACGAGGCCGCGGGCGTCGACGGCGGGCGGATCACGCCGCTCGGCCGGCGACCGCGGAAGATCGAACAGCGCGGCCGGCTGCTCGCCGATAGCGTCGGCGAGCTTGAAACGCAGCGGCAGGCCGTTGAGGCCCGCCTCGGCAAGCGCGGGCTGACGCTCGTCGATCATCGCGGTCGGTCGTGGGCGAATGTCGTCATGCTCAGCTTCAAGCCGGGCGAAGTGCGCCGGCTCGGCGCGCGGCTCGCGCTGGACTACGAGATCGAATATCTCCAGGAGCGCGGTGAATGAGCGGGCCCACGCAGGATATCTTCGAGTCCGCGCTGCTGCGCCCGGCCGACGGTCAAGCCGCCCGCCTCACCTGGCGAGCGCCGCGGCAGGGCGGCCGCCTCGTGCAGGTGTACGTGAACGGCCGATTGCACGAGGCGACCGTCGATCCGCGGCAACGCGAGCTGTGGCTGCACCCGGCCAGTGACACGCCGGCGTTCATTGAACTGTTGGCCGTCGATCCGGCCGATGCGTGGACCGACTTCCACGACGCGCTGGACGGCTGGTCGCCGATGTTCGTGAGCGCCGCGGCGTTGGCGGTGCTGCGGGATGAGTCGCTGCCGCCCGACGCCATGATGGTCGTGACCGTCGACGGGGTCGAGCAGGACCGCGGACCATTGTGGAGTCCGGCGGATGGCCGAATCGGCTTCGGCGGCCTGTTCGGCATGGGCGGGTTCGGCTGGGATGACGCCGCCGCCCCCGGCTTCGCCCTCGGTGAGTTCGGACTCGGCCGCCTGGGGTTCGACGGCATCGCGTGGCGATGGTGGCATGATCGGCTTGCGGAAGGCGAGCACGAGGTGCGCGTCACGGTGGTCGACCGCTCCGACCGCGTGCTCGCGACGTTGCCCGCACCCTTCGAACTGACGATTGATCGCCCGCCCACGCCCGCCGGGCATCTGCGGATCAAAAACAACGAACTCCACTGGCGGCAGTGACCCGCAATCCTCTCCCGGCCGCTCAAGGCCGAAACGGGTGAGGGCCTCAGACACACGAATGGGAGTCGAACCATGACCGAACTCTACCCCGACGACGCGACGCTGCTTGCGATGACCGTCGAGGAACACACCGGCGTGGAGATGATCGAGACGGGACAGAGCCCGTACTACCTCCAGTTTCGCAAGCTCGTGCATCGGCTCCTGCTCGCGACGGCGCGGGCGAACGACCTGCGGGTCTACCGGGATGGGCCGCTGGCCATCGGCGTCAAGGCCGGGCGATCCTCGATCGCCGGCAACGCCATCGCCTTCGAGGGCGCGGCCGACATCGCGGTCAGCGATGAGGCGACGACGTTTGTCTGGCTTGACGCCGCGGGCGCGGTGCAGACCGCGACGGACGCGATGCCGGGCGATCGTGCGACGTTCTTTCCCCTCGCCGAAATCACCGCCGCGGCCGGCGCGATTACCGCCGTGCTCGACCGTCGGGGCGAAGGGATGCACGTTGTGCCCGCGGTGGATTCACTCCACGTTGCTTACGGGCACGACGGCCAGCTCACTGCGTCGCAGGCCGACAAACTCCTCGGCGTCGTGCCGGTGAACGGCGTGGTCGCCGACGTGATCTTCTCGGTCGCCGGCAACATTGAGTCGGACACGTCTACCGACGGTGTGACGGTCACCGCGAAGGTCAACGGCGCGACGGTGTGCGAGACGGACCCGGCGCTATCCGATGCCGCCGGCGCCGGCTTCCGCTCCACCGCCCGGGGCGATGGCGCGCCGGCCGCGATCAAGAGCGACGGCACACAGCGGGTCAGCCGTGGCGACGTGCTTACCGTCGATCTCACGCGAAGCGTGAGCGGCGTGGTGAGCAGTGAGATGCGGCACATCGTGGTGCTCGTGTTGATTCGAGCCGAGCAATCGGAGTAAGCGATGGCCAGTTCGTGGCACATTTTCGGGCCGCTGAATTGCCTGGCTCAACCGCCGGGCGAACCGATCGCGGCGCTGACGGGCGAGGCGACGAGCTGGCCGATCCCGCCCGAGCATCAGCCGGCCGAGGGAACGACGGCGGTTTTTCTCCTGCGGCGGATCGACGAGCTCGGGCGGTCGGAGAAGAGCGACCGCCACGTGCGGGTTCAGCGGATCAGCGGCGGACTCGTGGTTGCGCCGCCGCCGCCAATCTGGCCGGACCGCCCAGGCTGGCGACCGCGGCTGAGCGAGAGCGGCTGGCAGCTCGATTTCCTCTGGCCGGGGAGCTTCGACGAGATGAGCGTGACCGAATTGCGGCTCATCCAAGAACGCGTCGGTGACCCGCCGGAGGTCCGCGATGCCCGCCAACCGCCGGCTCGGCAGTGTGACTGGCGATTGAGTGTGCCTGCCACCGATCAAAGCGTCCGCTTCCGGGCCGAGGCGATCAACGCCGACGGCGCAAGCAGCATCTCGCCATGGTCGGCCTGGCTGGCGTCGCCGGGGCCCGTCCCCACGCCCCTGCAACTCATCTGACGGCAAGCAGGCATGAACCACCACACCGTGACCTGGCATCCCGATGACACGCGAGCCGCTCGCCCCGCGACAAGACCGGAGGTCTTCGTGGACGGCGTCTGGCGGCCGGAGTTCAACGTGACCACGGTGACGGCCACGGGCCCGCTGGACCGGCGGCGGGCCGAAGTCGAATCCGGGCGTGATGAAGGAGCCGGCGAGTTCGTCGGTCGCCCCGCCACGGTGATGCTGCCGATGCGATTCGATGGCGGCGACGGGGCCTGGCTGCCGCTTGTTCATGGTCGGCTGGCTCACGCCGACCGCTCGAGCGGCGCGACCCGGTATGCCCGGACCTGGACGGTGATCGACGAAGCCGAGCACCGTCTCGCCGTGAGGGTGGATCAGAACGCCCTGGGCGACGTCCCGACCGTGGGCGGTCTGCTCGATGCGGTCTCTGCGATGACGGGCATGGCGCTGCCTCGCCGTCCGGTGGGCGACGTCGAAGCCCTGCCGGTGATGTCGGCCGACCGTCAGCCGGGGACGGTGGGCGACCTACTCACTCGCCTGTGCGACCGTTACGGGCTCACGGTCGAACGGACGCTGGAATGGGCCGACGGCGGAGTGGTCGAATGGTGGGGCATGCGCCGGATCGACCGCGCCCGGCGGATGGAGTTTGCCCAGCCGATGATCCGGGAACGCACCGCAAGCATCGCCGCGCCGCGTCCCCGTCGGCTCGTGGCCCGGGCCGCGGCGCCGGTGGTCGAGAGCACGTTCGGTCTCGTGCCCGGCTGGTCGTTCGAGCACGAAGGTCAGGCCGCTGCTGCTTACGGCCGCTCGACGAGCGGCGACTTTGATGCCACGCGTAATGTCTACCGTCTATGGGTGCTCAACGAAGACGGCCGCGCGCCGGGTAAGGCGTTCAACCTGAGTGACCTGTTCGATGAAGACCGCGTGATCCCGCCGCAGCCGCTGCGTTTCGGTCCGGCCCTGACGCGGGATGACGCCGGTCGCAGCCGCGGTATCGTGATCGAGTGCAGCACGGACGACGGGGCGACGTGGTCGCACCACGGCGGGTCGAGTCGGGTGCTCGCGGATCGGGCGGGGGTGTACCTGGATGACGATGTGCTGCCGGCGGATTTGCTCAATGCGGCGATGGCGGGGCAGGCGAAGTTGCGGGTGACCGCAACGCTGCGGTGCCCGTTTCCGCTGGAGGTGGTGGGCTGGCGGGGCAATCCGTTTGCGGGGCCCTTCGAGACGCGCGAGATCGACTTCGGTGATGCCTGCGCCTGGCGGCGGGTGGCCGAGACCAGTCGCTATCACCCAGCCGTGCGGGCCGGGGAGATGACCGCCGACGAGGCGGATGACCGACCGTCGCTACGAGCCGTCGTCGCCCGGATGCCCGTGATCTTCCGGCGGCGGCGCGGCGTGGGCCGCCTGACATTGGCCGGCCTTGCGCCCGCCCTGCGGATCGGCGACCGGATCGCCTTGGCACCCGAGGTCGAGGCGAGCATCGAGAAGATCACCCGGCACGTGGACCACGATCGCACCGAGATCGTCGCCGGCGTCCGGGACTGATGGAAAGGACACCACCATGCATCCGGAAGTGATCGAGTGGGTGACGCAGTTCGGCGTGGCGGGGCTGATGGGCATGCTGTGGGTGTGGGAGCGGGCGTACAGCCGCCGGCGAGAACGACAACTCACCGAGTCCCACGTTCGCCTCACCCAGCGGGCCGGCCAGGTCGGCCTGCTCGTCAAGCTTCTGAGGCACAACACGAAGGCCATCGTTCGTTTCGAGAAGACCCAACAACGCATGTGCGAAGTGCTGGAGAAACTCAATCATGACAAACCGTAACCACTCCATGGCGTCCCTGCGGTTGGCCGTGCTGACGACTATTTTTTTGGGCGGCTGCGCCTCGCCGCCGTCCGTGGCCCCGTTGCTGGAGCAGGCCGAACGCGTGCTTCGCGACGAGCGGCGTCTGCTCGCGACGGACGCCGCGCGAAGCGAGGCGTGGTTCGACCAGCAGCGGGCGGCGCTGGCCGCGGCGTTCGAGGCCGACCTCGCCGACCGCGATGCCCTCACCGCCGAGTGGGTTCGCACCGGCGTGACCGCTTACGTGGCCGCCCGCGAGGCGCTGGTCGAGCGGGAGATGCAACTCGCCCGGCAGCGGCAGGTCCGCATGCAGAATCTCGATCTCGCCTCCCTCGCCCAACGCCGCGCGATCGCGCTGATCCAGCAACAGGACGACCTGCTGCGCTGGATGCCCGACCTGCGGCGATGGATCGAAGCCGAACAACGCAACTCATTCGAGGAGCCAACCGATGACCGACCGTATCTCCCACGATGACCCGACCGTCACGTCGCTGAAGCAGCTCGTCGCCCGGCAGCTCGATCAGCGGTGGGACGCCTTCGCCGCCGAGCACCCGCATCTCGCCGGGGCCGTCGCGCGCGTGCAGCTTGTTGAGACCGTCGTGCACGAACTCCGCGACGATCCCGAGTTCCAGCGGGCGATGGAAGCGGCCGGGCGCGACGAGGCGGTGCTCGCCGCCGCGGCGGAGATCGCCGGCCTCGTCGACCGCTGGGTCGTTCGTCTGCTCGG